>CAYZYB010000757.1:0-3374 GCA_964481505.1 uncultured Planctomycetaceae bacterium
GCGTAGAACGTCGTAGTCGATTGTTGCCGAAAGTGCTGCTTTCGGTCGCGGCGGGCGGTGGGTTGACTCTGGCGATCATCACTCAGGGCGTGCTGCAGCTTGATCCATGGTATTCCCCGCGAACTTTGATTCCGCTGGCGGGCATGATCTTTTCGAACTGCATGAATTCCACGAGTCTTGCAGTCGAACGTTTCTATGCAGAACTTGAACGTGACGAAAGTTACATAGATTGCAGGAGAAAGGGATTGGAGGCCGCTTTGATCCCAATCACGAATTCTCTGTTCGCCGTCGGGCTGGTGTCGATTCCTGGAATGATGACCGGACAAGTGCTTTCCGGAGTTGAGCCGTTGATTGCTGCCCGGTATCAGATCATGGTGATGTGCATGATGTTTGCCTCATCAGGTCTATCCGCGTCGATGTGTCTGCATCTGCTGAAAAACGTTTCGCAAACGGGACCGTCTCACGACACTCCGCAGGAAGACAGTTAGATGCCCCGCGACAAGCCTCGAAAAAAATCCGGACGCAAAACCACAGGAGGCACCCAGCGCGATCATTCTCTGCCTCGCGGAATCGCCGACCGTTTAATCCTCGAACAGGTCGATCAAATTCTTCCCGGGAATGCGTTGCTCGTCCTGACGACGGGAACGGCGCTCGCGAAGCATCTGACTCAACAAAAGCCGGACGTTCGCTGGGACATCTTCACGTGCGAACACTTTTACATGACTGCAATCGTGAACGCGCTCTCCGAAGATGAGGACGCCGACGAAGACGTCAACCAGGCCGCAGGGGCGGAAATCCAGCTCCATTGCATGCCTGACCTGCCGGCTGGTGAATTTGATACCGTTGTCTTTCCGACGGACTTCAAGGGTTCGTCGGAACTAACACGAGAATTGCTGCAGGGAATTGCGAATCAGCTGAAGCCTTTGGGGCGGCTGATCATTTCGACGAACAATCCCCGCGATCACTGGTTGCATGAGCACTTAAAAGAACTGTTTGGCCGAACAACCGTGATCAAAGACAAAGGCGGTGTTTGCTACATCGCTCGCAAGGGCACTGGAGCAAAGAAACAAAAGAACTTCCGCTGTGAGTTCGCCTTTCGCGACGGCGAACGGTTGATTCCCTGCGTGTCGCGCCCAGGCGTTTTCAGTCACCGTCGAATCGATCCCGGCGCGCGTGCGTTGATTCGGTCGCTGGATCTGATGGACCAGGACAAACGATTCTCAAAGAAGCCGTTATGGCGAATTGTGGAAATGGGATGCGGATGCGGCGCTGTTTCGACGGCGGCTGCGCTGCGTTTTCCGAAAGCCGGTGTCATCGCGGTCGACAGCCACGCCAGAGCGGTGCAGTCGACAGAACAAACGGCTGCCTTGAACGAGGTATCCAACATCGGCGTGGTACTCACGTCGGACGGCAGCGTTCCAGCACCGGGGACTCATGATCTGTTTTTGTGTAACCCGCCGTACTATTCCGACTTTCGAATTTCAGAACTGTTTTTGCAGTCTGCTGTCGATGCACTGAGGCCCGGTGGCCGCATACATCTCGTCACGAAACTCACTGACTGGCACGAAAACCGCATGATCGAAATTTTCGGCAACGCAGAGAGCCATCGTTTTGGTGAGTACGATGTGATTGTGTCGAAGCTGAGGCCGTAACCACGGTACGCATGGCGTTAACGCATTGGCCCCGGCTTTGCTGTATCAGTGTCTTTCGGCCACGTCGTATTTCTTTGTTTTCCGTGGCGGCTGGACGCCACCACTACGAGAACTTTGGAGCGTCTGAGGCGCTTCGGCTTAGCGTTTTCTTCTGCCTGCAGGCTCGCAGCTTCGATCGTGTCATTGCAATCCCTCGTGGTGCATTCCGGTCTGCTCCGAACGCAGAATGCCATGCCAAAACCAGAGCTTTTTCGTTTTATTTCAGACGAATTTTGATTCCGTGCTCAGAGGCAGATGCGGGGTTGACGACGGTTTGTGGGTTCTTATCCTGAATGAATTGGAGGAAACGTGAACAGTGTCGTTTTCGTGATGCCTCAATTTCATTCTCCCTTTAGAGAGTCTGACATGTCCTGAACATCTGCCGCATTGTGCGGCGGACGCCCCCATCAATTTTGCATTAAGGAGTTCTCCGATGGCCGAAAGCATCCGTATCTCACAAATTTATTCCATGGCAGAATGCAACGAGTTTCAATACCTGTTGCTGGGGGATCTCAGAGACATTCTCGACGACACACCGGACGAATCCAGCAAACGTTGGCTTCTGGCCGTTCTCAATGTGCTGGTAGAACTCATGCCGCGGGAACGGCACATCCATGATCAGCAGGGTGGATACATGAGCGAAGTCCTGGAGGAGTTTCCCGGATGGAGTCGACAGGTACTGACTCTGCATCTGAAGAAACTTCACCTGGACTATGCTCTTCGCGAATGCCGTAATCGGATCCGCAGCGAATCGTCCTGGGTTGCCGTGGCCGATCAGTTGAGCTGCGAATTGCGTGACTGGATGATGATGTTTCGCGACCTGCATCGTGCGGAGTCAAAGATCATGATGGACGCGATGCTGCTGGACATCGGTTCAGGCGATTAGTCCTCGTCTTTGCTCGGCACGCTGGACTGCGTTGTGAGTCTTCCATCGAAAGGAATTATTGCTTCCGCGAGGCTCAATGCGTCGACGCCGGTAGTTGGTTGAAGGGCAGAATCTGTTATCCTGCGAATTGGTAGTTCAGACTTTTCGCCGGATAGAGATTTCATGCCCCTTCACCCAGAATCACAGGCGTTTATTGATGCCATTACGGCCAGGAATGGTCCCGGATGGGACGAAATGCCAGTACCGGAAAGTCGCGATCTGTTCGTTGCTATGTCAGATCTGTTTGAATCGGGACCGGAGCTGGATCGCGTTGAGGATATGGTGACTGAAGAAGGTGTCGGGCTTCGCGTTTACCAGCAGAATTGCGGCGATGGCCCCGTTCCGGTTGTGCTCTTTTTTCACGGCGGTGGCTGGGTGCTGGGAGACATCAACACTCACGATACATTATGTCGACGCATCGCTGCGGCATCTGGGCTGATCGTTGTTTCGGTTGACTACCGACGTTCTCCCGAACATTCGTATCCGGTTCCTCTGGAAGACTGCATCAGCGCTGCGTCATTTGTGACGCAGCATGCCGTTCGCCTGGGATTTGAACCAAACCGATTGATCGTCGCGGGTGACAGTGCTGGAGGCAATCTTGCGGCAGCCGTTACGCTGGCGACTCGCGACAGTCTGGACAATCCGCGGGATTCCCCGATCATCGGACAGTTGCTGATGTACCCGGCGCTGAGTACGAATTTCGACAGTGAATCATATCTCAGGTTCGCCGAAGGGTTTGGCCTCACTCGCCACATCAT
>CAYZYB010000758.1:0-3356 GCA_964481505.1 uncultured Planctomycetaceae bacterium
GAACGGGGTCCTGCAGAATGATGTCGAAAAAGGCACTCAGCTTGTCAACATCGTGTAGTTCACGAGCCAACGCACTGCAAAGATCGAAGCGAAACCCATCGACGTGCATTTCTTCCACCCAGTATCGCAAGCTATCCATGATGAGCTGCAACACATGAGGACACTGCATATTAAGCGTGTTACCGCAACCGGTGAAGTCCTGGTAGCGACGCTGGTCATCAGGCATCAGCCGGTAATACGACGCATTGTCGATTCCGCGCAATGACAATGTTGGCCCGAAGTGATTCCCTTCCCCTGTGTGGTTGTACACAACATCCAGAATCACTTCGATGTCCGCAGCATGCAGCTGCTTCACCATGTGCTTGAATTCGGTGATCACTTCCTGCGGTTCTGTCGCCGCGGCATAGCGACAGTCGGGAGCAAAAAACGACAGCGTGTTGTACCCCCAGTAATTCGTCAACCCGTTTGTCGCAAGATGGCGATCGTCGACGTGATGATGGACGGGCATCAATTCCAGAGCCGTCACGCCGAGCTTTTTCAGGTGAGCGATCGCTTCGGGCGATGCCATTCCGGCATAGGTTCCGCGAATGGATTCCGGCACATCAGGATGAAGACGCGTGAACCCTTTCACGTGCGTCTCATAGATCAACGTCTTGTGCCACGGAGTATCCGGATGTCGATCATCACCCCAATCGAAACCTGTATTCACAACAACTCCCAGAGGCGCGAAAGCTGCGTTGTCGCGCGTGTCGAAGGACGAATCGTCTTCCCCAACAACAAAACTGAACATCGCATCCGACCATTCAATCGTTCGGCCGACCGCGCGAGAATACGGATCCAATAAGACCTTGTGATGATTAAATCGGTGACCGGCGTGTGGCTCATACGGGCCATGCACGCGAATGCCATAAAGCTGACCAGGACGAAGATCGGGAAAATAACCGTGCCAGGCCATGTGCGTTCGTTCGCGCAATGGAACACAATGAGTCTCCGTGCGGTCTGACACGGAATCGAATAGACAGAGTTCGATTTTGGTGGCGTGTTCTGAAAACACGGACACATTCACGCCACTACCGTCCCAACTGGCCCCCAAGGGTGAAGGGCGACCAGGCCACTGACGAATTTCTGTTGAGACTGCTTGAGCGATCTCTGCCCCTGTGGCATCCGACATTTCTGACATTCTCCGGAACTTTCAAGTGTTGGCGGCCAAATGACTGCTGACCGAGCATCAATAAATCTACTGAATGCAGAGCCATTATCGACAACTCGCCACATATGCGATTCGTCTTTGAGCGAATTTGTCGGCTGATTCTAATGTTCTGATCAGGAAGACTTCACCGTTTGCTGCCTGGATACCCCAGTCGCCGTTCGAGCAGGTCGATATCAGGATGAAGGGCCTCCATTATGCTGATTCTCTGCCAAAAACTGGCTGAGATCATCCAAATGGCCGTCCCCGTAGAGTTTCTGTTTGACTCCGTTTTCTCCGAATCCGTATAAATTACAAGCTCCGGACCGCACGGAGTGGCTGGGTACGCCACAAAAATCCGCGACCCCGCCTGAGAACGACGCATTCCCATCTGGCCATTGAATTCCTAATGCAAACATCACTTCCGAAGATTGCGACCGTGATTCTGGCAATCACGGCGGTCTCCTTCATGGGGATGGCTGTCGCGTCTTACTATGGACGCCCCGACCCAATTGCGGAAATGCATGGGCCGGAAATCGATGAATTCAAATTCGAAGCCAACCAGACAGAAACCGGCACTACCTGGACTGTGACTCCAAGTGTTGGCGAAGACAAGGCTCCAAAACAAAAAGACAATGCCTATCAGGCGCTGCTGGAAGCTTATTCGCATAAGACTCGTCGAATGCAGGCCGAAGCTCAGAAGATGAATGACATCACGACGAAACTGCGCGACAGATTCATTTCCGTCGAAGCAGAACAGACTCAGGATGTCAATGCCCTGGAAAGTCGTGCTCAGCTGCTGAAAGCCGACGTCGATCAAAGACACCTGAATCTTGAAAACCAGTCGGTGCAATTCCAGAAGCTGGCTGTAGACACTCGAGCCGTCCGCGACGAAACGACCAAGCGACGTGAAGACGTGATACGCCTTCAAAGTGATCTGGAAGAACTACGAACAGACAGCTTCCGGCTGAAACAACAACGACTGGTGCTAACAGACCGATTGGTGCGGCTGGAGCTGGAGCTGGAAGCCATCTTCGCTCGCCTCAAGCAGATTGATGAGCAAACAAAGTGATAATTTTCCCGGAACGATTGGGTTTCGAGAAACACAATACTATAACCGATTCGCTCACGTGAACGGAAAAGATTCGGAGAGTGCTCGATGAACAACGTCGTCGGCAAAATGTTAATCGTCATGCAACTGGTGTTCAGCATCCTGTTCATGTGCTTTGCAGGAGCGGTATACACTTTTCAGGCACAATGGCGCAATCAGGCGACTGAGCTTGGCAGGAAACTGGAGACCACAGAAGGTCAACTTGACGATGCGATGGAAGCTCGCAATCGAGAAGTAGCCGCCAAACAGGTCGAAGTAGATCGGCTGCAAACACTTTCTGAAGCACTGCAGGCAGAAAAATCAGCCAATGCAGATAAAGTCGACTCGGCAACAAAACTCCTGGCTGCCGCGGCTTTAGAACGTGACAAAGCGGTCGGTGACTCGGAAGTGGCCACATCAGAAGCTGCCGCTCGCGTTGTCGAATCATCCGTTCTTAACCGTGAAGTACAGAGTCTGCGGAACAAGATCGCAGAAATGGCAGCCGAAAATCAACTGCTCGAAGACGAACGGCTTAGCCTGATCGGAAAACTGACGGAAGCTCAAAAGAAAGAAGAGAACCAACTGGCGGCAATCGGCAAGCTCAAAGACATCCTGCGAAACGAAGGCATTGATCCTCGCACACAGCTCGTGCAGGAGCTTGGCGATGAGACAGATAAAATTGATGGTTTCGTGCAGGGCACGCTGAAGGCAAAAGCACAAAACCAGGAATACATCATGATCACCGTCGGAAGTGACGACAGAATCCTGCCGGACATGGAAATGATCGTGTCTCGCGGAAGCAAATATCTCGGCGAACTGCGAATCATCAAAGTCAATCCGGACTCTGCCGTCGGAGTCTTCAAAGAAGTCACGCGTCGAGGAACGATTCAGAAAGGCGACAATGTCACAACAAAACTCTGATCCGACCATTTACGATGGCCTGATGTTTGTCGCACTCGCGGCCGTTATCGTAGGCATCGTTTTTCTCGTCCTGACACTCGGCCAGTACGGCTGGAGCGGTCCGTAGCGCGTTATCCTTCGCGTGACTCAGGAATGCATGTCAACGCTGACTGCTAACCG
>CAYZYB010000759.1:0-3355 GCA_964481505.1 uncultured Planctomycetaceae bacterium
TTTCGATATTGTACCTTCGGTTCCACGACACAGTCAGGTTGAGTTCGTTGTCGAGCGACGCATTGACTTCCACGGCGGCCCGAAGTCCATCTGTCAGGCTGTGCAATTCCTGCACGGAGGCCCACGGTGTTACGCCGTCTGAATGCACTCCGCGAACATCAAGGCGATAGTGAAATCCGCCCGGAATGTCAGCGGATGGGATGGTAAACGATGTCCCCGCGAGCTCTCTGTAGCTGTGAAGCGGATTTGTTTCTCCGAGCTTAAAGACATCGATGCCATACGAAGTGACGTCAGCAACACTCGACCACGTGACATCCAGATCGCCCGTGAACTCCCCAGCTGCGGGAGACGCAATCTGCGGCGCCCCAGCGGGAGCCACAGTGAAACACGTTTCCACCCACTGATCGGTGTCCACTGTCCGGATACGGGCACGGTAGTCAGCAGGTGTCAGGTCAACAGTCACGAAGTGAAGGCCCCTGTCACGACGGGTTACCAGCGTCGATTGATCGCCGTCTAACCGGTAGAGTTCAAAATTGAAAAGAGTAGAAGAGCCGACTTCGAAGACAAACTCACCCGGCGGAAGAAGGTCACCATCATCGACGTTGTCGAAGATCGCTGTTCCGGCGAGCAAGATTCGCGGCTCGACCTGTTCCACGGAACACCACGCGGCTGAGTCAAAGTTTCTCCAGCGACCTGTGCGACGACTTCTCATGTGGATTCTCTATGCAGCAGGAATTCGAACTCAAGGCAACGCGTCAGTTACTATAAACGTCTCTAGCGGACAAGACGCCACGCCGGAAGCTCAGCAATTATCGAAGGTCTTGCAGAACGAGAAGTCGGGGTTGGCTTGTTGCCGATGGAACCACTTGTTTGGAATCATCACACGCAACTCAGGAATACGAGTTTCTGTAACGCGGCGTTATTTATGACAGCTACCTAAAAGTCGCCAGAGGGTGGCGCCGGTGGGAATAGCGGCGGGTTTGGTTCATCTTCAGAGTCCACATTTGTGATCATAATCAAATGACTGATGCCCAGTTTTTTTTCGTCGGGAGCTAGTTTCCAGATTGAAACGTCCCCGCTGCTCCTGAATTTGATATCCGAATAGTTCGGAGCGTACACCGGCGGCAATTCAGCGTTGACCCCATCGTGGATAACAGTGAATGGCACGCCGTCAATTTTTCCTGATACGCCTTCCGAGGTGACCATTCCAGTGACCGTAACTTTAGTGCCATTGGGTTTCGTAACGATAAGCTCGAAACTATTGTTAATCGTCATATCATCCTGAACCGTGTTATGGACGATATGAACGATTCGGTTCAGTTTCCTGATCCCGCCGACGTACCCTTCTGCTTCGAACGAACTTTGTCCATGAGCATGCATGACAGGAAAAGAGACGGGGGCCCCGGCTGCGGTGCAAGTGACGTCGTGACCGCAGGAAATTGTGTCGATAGGCCAGATCCGAGGCTTGCCCATCGCCGGTCGGTGAGTCAATGATCCTGTTGAAATGACAGGGACGGCGTGTATGACAAGTGGCGTCGCAGTTTCGGACTGCATAGCAATTGACCTGACCGATTGTGATCCCGGCGAAGGCAGGCCGTGAGCAACTTTCACGTCCTTGTCCGGCTCCTTGCCAGCGCCACTGATTTCGGCCCAGGCCACTGATTTCGCAGTAAGATGTGGTAATCCCGAGATCCTAAGGCCAGCATTCGCATGGGTTGCAAGAGAAAGCACGGCACAAAGCACTACGAGTTTCTTGAAAATCATCTCTCTAGCTCTCGAAAAAGTAAGGAAAACGCGGTCGCCCCATTTCGAAAGGGACCGACGGCGCGCTGGTGCTCCACTTACAGATACCCAATGGAAGCTGCTCCCATCACGAAATATGGAAAAAAGTGAAATCGCGAAGCCTGACTATGCGGATCTTTTCCAGCTGGTATGAGAAACAGAAATCCATGAGCGCACCCGCTACGCAGCCTTCGCTGAATCTTTGTCGCTGAAATCTGTGAATGTCGGCAAGTTCGTTGAAACTACCGCCTCACTAAGGAATTTAAAGACAAAACGGGCAGTCAGTGTCCACATAAGTTTCCCCGTAAGTTGCTCAGCAGCGTCAGAGGGACGGCTTGAACCACCACGTGGAGTGGAATCTGTTGCACGATCTGCGTTGCATACTATTCTTCAGGCGTCATCCGCTTTAGACACTTATCGATCGATTGAGCAGTAGTGGTTCGACTATCGATAAATGTCACGCGACATGCAGGCCGGATCAAGGAACGAAGTGACGCCGCTACGGCAACTGTCGCTGTGCTTGGGGCGGTCTACAACTTGAGTAGTGCAGAGTTCAGGCTGGACGGTTCGGCTTACGTTCAGCTACCCACAGATGTAAATTCGAACAGCCTTCGAAGCAGGAATCAGAAAATTGTCGGAAACCAACATTTCTGCTGAGGAGATTCCACCTGTCCGTGGCTCAGTCACCAACTGGATTTCACAGGTGCGTGAAGGGCGAAGCACCGCTGCAGGGGCCCTGTGGCAACGGTACGAGAAACGTCTCCTGGCGTTGGCGAGCAAGCGGTTGTTGGGAAAAGGTGTCATAATTGCGGACGAAGCCGATGTGGTGAATGATGCGATTGGTGCGTTTCTTATGCGGATCCGAGAGGGAGCCTTCCACGATTTGGAAGACCGCAACGGACTTTGGAAGCTACTGGCAACAATTACAATCAACAGGGCGAACAGTCTTGTACGCGATGAAAACCGCGGAAAACGCAGCATTGCTCACACCATACATGATTCAAGTCTGTCTCAGCCTCTTGACGAATCGTTGGCCGCGGCCCAACAGCCTCCGGATGCAACTGTGCTATTTGCAGAAACCTTTGGCGAGTTTTTGTCGCTGTTAGGTGATGGGGAACTGGAAGAAATAGCCTTAGCTAAAATGGAGGGCGCCTCCAACGACGAAATCGCGCGAAAAATTGACCGTTCCATTCCTACCGTGGAACGAAGACTGCGGCTAATTCGCCGCAAATTACAGCAGGCGATCGATGCCTGATTGCAGAAGCGACCTCCCTCGCGAGACCGAATGAGCACGCAGACCACGAATCATGATTCAGTTTCAGTCGCTGACTTTGAACAGATCGATCGCGTCTGTTTGCAATTTGAGGACGACTATCTGAATGGGAAATATCCCATCATCGAAGAATTCGTTAAGTCCGCTCCCGACCGCCTGCGCAGTGAACTGCTGAAGGAACTGCTTCCAATTGAATTTGAGTATCAACAGCGTTCTGGAGTTTCGTTAGAGTCCGAAGCATACCGTGAACGTCTCATTGGGTACGAAGTTCAGATCGAGGAGGCTTTGGCAGGTCAGAAG
>CAYZYB010000760.1:0-3348 GCA_964481505.1 uncultured Planctomycetaceae bacterium
GTCCGGAACCTGTCGAATACGCACCGTGGTCTGACATGAACTACGGACCATCAATGATCAACACCTTCGAAGTCGGCAGCAATGGTGAGAACTTTGCCTACAAAGGCATTGCCGTTCGATTGGATGCAGGCCCGGGAGGCATCGCGAAAGGGAACAGTTGGGCGGTCTTCGATCACGACACCATGCGATTCGCGGCAGCGTGGAAGCGTCGCCACGATTCCAAAGAGCCTCAATTCATCAACTGGCAGGGCATTCATTTTGATGGCCGACACGGCAAGCATCCGCGAGTTTCCGGCGATGTAGCATTTGCAAATCCCACCGGCCCCGGCTGGGCAAATCCCGAAACAGGCACCTTCGAAGACGACCAGCGTGTGGTGGGTCGAGACGATCGCAACTATGGCCCGCTGCCGCGCAGCTGGGCAAAGTATCGCGGCCTGCACACGATTGGTGACAAGACAATCGTGGAATACACGGTCGCAGACACCAGAGTACTGGAACGGTTCGGACACACTGAAGTCGGCGGAATCAGCGACACACCGACAAGTGTGTTCACTCGCAGCATGAGCATCGGTGAAAACAGGAATCCGCAACTGGCGCTGTTGGCGACACACTCTGACCAAACCGTAAAGTTACGCACAATCACACCACACAGCGCCGTAATCAGCGCACACACGTCCAGCCCAAAACAAACGCCGGCGTCCGAATTCAACGGCGGTTCTCAGTTGCAGATTGCTGACGGTGGAAAATTCGACATGACCGAATCCGACTTCACGATCACAGCGCGCATCCGCTCAATGGAGGACGGCACGATTTTCAGTCAGACGCAGGCAGATGGCCCGTGGGTGAAAAACGGAAAAGCGTTCTTCATTCGTGGAGGACGATTGACCTACGACATCGGCTGGGTGGGAGCAGTCCAATCGAAACGTACTGTCAACGACGGACAATGGCACGATGTCGCAGTCACCTGGAATCGTAAAACCGGCAAGGCAACGTTCTATATCGACGACCACAAAAACGTAACCACACCATTGCGTCCGAAAGCAGTCGCCAAAAACCAGGTCGCAAAAATCGGCTTTACGTCCGAAAACTTTCCAGCAACCTCGTTCTATACCGGTGACATAGAATCAGTCGCATTCTGGCAACAGGAATTGTCGCCGAAACAAATCAGCGACCTGCATAAGAGCGTTCCTGGTTCGGCAAAACCAGTCGCATCATGGAATTTACAAACGAAAGCCACAAACGGTGCCGTCTCCAATTCGACATCAGACAACTACGCGGCAACGTTGATGCGTGGTGAGGGACAACGCGGTGCCGGTGCCATCATCGCCGGCGTTCTTGGAAATCGTAAAGCTTTCGAACTCGTGCAACGTGAAAATCGCCTGTGCCTACATGTCCCGTCTCACGACGAACAACGTGACGTTGTTGTCTGGACGGCAAGCGTTGACGACAGTCTATCCACGAAAGAACTCAAGGCGTTCGTCGCCAACATCGAAGATCAACTGCAAACGGCGAACCTGACCGAAGAAACCCAACAATCGAGTCGCGCACGCTGGCCGGAAATCGTAACCACGCTACCAACGATCGGTCCGGAAAATGGACCGTTCGCGGTCGACGTTCTTTCGACCCCCGCCGCCAACCCATGGTTTGCCCGCATTCGACTAACAGGCCACGACTTCCTGTCTGATGGCAACCGCGTAGCCGTCTGCAGTTGGGATGGCGACGTGTGGATGGTCAGCGGATTGAAGTCGCTCAGTACTGCGAAACCATCGCTAAAATGGCAGCGAATCGCTTCCGGCCTGTTCCAGCCGCTGGGCGTGAAAATCGTCGCGGACGACATTTACGTGACCTGCCGCGATCAACTTGTCATCCTTCGCGATCGCAACGGTGACGGCGAAACAGACTTCTACGAATGCTTCAACAACGATCATCAGGTAACGGAACACTTCCATGAATTCGCGATGGGCCTGCAACGCGATGAGATTGGCAACTTTTATT
Organism: uncultured Planctomycetaceae bacterium; assembly: GCA_964481505.1. Lineage (GTDB taxonomy): Bacteria > Planctomycetota > Planctomycetia > Planctomycetales > Planctomycetaceae > Fuerstiella. The sequence goes on from CAYZYB010000760.1 coordinate 1,996, forward strand.
ACGCCAAGTCTGCTCGACACGCCAAAACAGCTCTGGTTCCGCATCATGGCACACTGCTGCGAATTCCTTCTGATGGTTCAAGAACAGAAATCATCGCCAACGGTTTTCGCGCGGCAAATGGAGTGTGCCTGAACCCCGATGGCAGCTTTATCGTGACCGACCAGGAAGGCCACTGGAATCCCAAGAACCGTATCAACTGGGTGCGCGAAGGCGGCTTTTACGGCAACATGTTCGGCTACCACGACGTCGAAGACGATTCCGACGAAGCCATGCAACAACCACTTTGCTGGATCACAAACGCGTTCGACCGATCACCGGCAGAACTCATGTGGATCGACAACGAAGCCTGGGGACCGCTAAACGGCACGCTGCTGAATTTGTCGTACGGTTACGGCAAGGTCTACGTTGTTCCGCACGAAGAAGTCGGCGGACAAATGCAGGGTGGCATGTGTCAGCTGCCGATCCCACAGTTCCCAACGGGTATCGTTCGCAGTCGGATCAGCTCACACGATAACGGCCTGTACCTATGCGGAATGTTCGCATGGGCCAGCAGTCAACAAGCGCGGGAAGGTGGATTCTATCGTTTGCGTTATACGGGCCAGGCATCCAATCTTCCCGTCCAGCTAAATGCTGCCAGCAAAGAACTAAAGATTGGCTTTACGGATCCCCTGGATCAGGCCAGAGCGACTGACGTCAACAGTTACAGCATCAAAGTGTGGTCTCTAAAACGCACCGCGAATTACGGATCAAAACACTACGACGAACACGAAATCGAAGTCGTCACGGCGAATCTGTCGTCAGACAAAAAATCCGTAACACTGACAATTCCAAAGCTGGCAAAAACGTGGTGCATGGAAATCAAATGTCGCCTTAAATCAGCCGACGGCGAAGACTTCGAACGCATCATTCACAACACGATTCATCGCGTCGAATAGCAATCGACCAGCCACTGATCACCAAAACGTGAATCAATCAACTCACACCTCGCCGCTTCATCGTGTCAATCAGCACAGCAACCAGCACAACAGCTCCGAGTACGATTTGCTGGTCCGGCGATCCGATCTTCATCAGGTTCATACCGTTTTTAATCACAGCGATGATCAGCGCACCGATCAGCGTTCCCAAAACCCTCCCCTGGCCGCCCATCAGTGACGTTCCACCAACCACAACCGCAGCAATAACGTCCAGCTCGAACATCACGCCCAGCTTGGGATCTCCGCTGAGCTTCGAAGCCTGCAAAATCCCGCCCAGCCCGGCCAATGCTCCACAAATCGTGTAGACGATCAGCCTAATTTTCTTCACACCAACACCAGACAGCCGCGCGGCTTCGGCATTGCCGCCGACAGCATACAC
>CAYZYB010000761.1:0-3346 GCA_964481505.1 uncultured Planctomycetaceae bacterium
CCACTATGGATCAGATCACTTCGTTTTACTTTGAAGGTTACAAAGCTGCGAAGGACGCGTTGATCGCAACAAGTGACGATGTTTTTCAACAACCGAACCCAACAGGCGGGCGGCTGACCGAACTGTTCCCCACTTTGGGATCCATGCATAGTTTCTACGTCGGCGGCCATGTCATGATTCACATGGGGCAAATGAGCGCCTGGCGCCGAATGCAGGGGCTTGGTTCAGCATAGTTGTGCCTGGCAAACAATCGCGGGGCAACTTGATTGCTGCCCCGCGAAAATGAGTCGTGGCGATGCTGGCTCAGATCGGTAGCGGGTTTGTGCCATTGTTGATGCACGCGAGGATCCAGCCGGCAAGGGCCAGACCATCGCTGATGACCTGCTGCTGGTGCCCGGTGTCCGGAGCGGCAACATCGACCAGCAAAACGCGACGGCCACACGGCGATGCGTGAGCCGTGACGTGTGTGGATGAAGTGGGCATGTTCCGGTTGATCCACTCAACCAGCTCGTCCACCGAAAGTACGCGACCACGGCGTGACCGGACGGTTAGAAAACGATCGTCGGCATGTATTTCGAAACTCATGCTGCTGTTGGTCGCTGCAGGTTCCGCACCGTCTACAGCCGACGACGAGAGCAACTCGCCGCTTCGATGAACTTCAAGGTTTAGAGAACAGTTTTCGATGAGCCACTGCAGACGTTCGGAGCTCCGGTCGTCGTGGACTCGGAAGCAGGCCGATTGTCGCGAGTGAACGGGCCACCATCGCAGCAGCCAGTGCTGATAGAATTGTTCAGTGGTCACTGCAGACAAACTCCCACTTTGCCTCCCCGCGCGAAAGACGTTGCCGCCGCTTTGGTGAAGTTCGGGCAATTGCAGAAATGTTTCCCGGCTGTTGGCAGTAGCGGTGTCCGGAGCGTCTATTGTGCTGGCTGTCTGACGCAGGTTACGCAGACGGTGATCATTGGCCGCTGGCAGAGATGAAGTCTCATCCTCAAGGACAGTCGCAGTCGGCAGGGTGGTCGTCTGATGCAAGCGCACGGAGACTCCATAGTTTTGCCAGGGAACTGCGATACCCTGACCGTGTGGGTCGAAAGCGTCGAGTCCGACGTCACCCGATTCGCCATTGGCTCCAGTGACCAGCAGGCTGCCGCACAGATGAGGGTACCGCCGAGACACGTTGAGCAAGCTGGCCGCCGTGCAGTGACCTGCGTCGACAACGTTGCAGCCATTCTGCAGCACAGCAGAAACCACACCGGAGAAGACGTCGGCGGTTCCATGACAGCCATCGAAACCGACGGCCAATGTTATTGGAGCGTTCGCGTCCACGACGGCAGGCTGTTGCTTGTCCGATTGTTGCGCACTGCGCAACCGAGCAACATCGTTGTGGACACTGGCAAGGTGACTGGAAAAGATGGCCGCCAACTGAGCGCCACGAAACCGGTCGATTGCGTTCAGATAGGCACCGCGAACACCGAACTCCGTCCGACGAATGTTGAGCCGTGTCTGAGGTGTTGCGCTGGCGGGGCTGTCGTTGCTGCCATCGTTTTTCCACAGGCATTCAGCACAGCCTGCCCAGCCGGAAGCCAGACGCCCGCGGTGAACGGCTTCGGAAATCGGCTGTTTTTCTCCCGGACAGCAAAAAGTGCGTTCTACCAGAACGGGAAGGCCAGCCGATTCGTCGGATGCGTTTGAGTGAGTATTCATGTTCACCTGACTTCCCTGTCAAAGTGTCACCAATTTGTTTCAGTTTCCACGGGCACAGACTGAACCCTGATTTGCACCGGATGTCATTCTGACCGATCCTGCCGCCCACTAACAGATCAGAACGTTTTCTGCATAAAGTACACTTCACAATCCGGAAGAGCTTTCTTAAGAGACTCGACGCCTCGCACAGTGCAGGTCGTTTTGTTGATGTTGAGCTTAACGAGCTTCGGGTACTTTTGCAGACGTTTTAAGCTGGCGTCTGTGACGTTTCGATTTTCTTTGACATTGAGCTCTTCCAGGCCTTTGGCTCCGCTCAGGTTTTTGAGGCCAGTGTCGGTAACCATGTTGCCACTGATATCCAGGACGCGAAGTTTCGTGTTTCGCTTTAGCCCTTCCATCGAACCATCTGTGACGCTTGATCCTGACGCGTAGACTTCTTCCAGGCCCGGAAACTCTTTGAAGTAAATGAAGCCCTGGTATCCGATTTGAGATCTCGCCGCCCGCACCACTCGAATTGGCGCGCGAGCTCCTTTTTGGCCTAATGCTGCAAAGCCGCTGCCGTTGATTTCTGTCGCACTCACGTCGATTTCGGTGAGTTGCGACTGGTTGATCAGAGCATTGAGGCCATTGTCGGTCACGACCGTTTCCGTCAGAGACAGGTACTGCAGTTGCGGAAGATCTGCGATGTGCTTCATGTAAGCGTCGTTGACGGCCGATCGAGTCACGTTCAGCCATTCGAGTGACTTGACGCCGGACAGGAGATTCCAATTCGGGTCGGTGAGCCGAGTGGCTTCCATATTGAGTTTCTTAATCGCCGGAAAGCTGGCCATCGATTTGAATGATTCGCTGGAGATTGTCGCCGATCTCAGGTTCAGTTCCGTAATGTTCTCCAGCCCGGACTCCAGCGCTGCCAATTGCGCAAGATCGGCGTCGGTGATGTCCCTTGAGTTTTTACCGACGACACTGTCAATGAGCTGCTGTGGACTCAGCGACACGGCCGGGGTCGCTGGCTGCTCGACAACCGCAGGAACTTCGTCGGCGACCGGAGTCTCGGTATCTTCCAGATTTGGCAGCTTTAGGTCTCCACAACCGCTGAGGCAGGTGATCACTATTGAGCACGTGAGACAGGCGAACAATCGCATGGGAATTCCTTGATTTGAGGAGGGAGGAGAAAATGCTTCAAAAGGCCAATGAATACGGGATGCATGCTAACCTGAAAACACTCGATTCACAGGCGCGGCAGATGATTGATGTCAGAGACAGAGTGTAATTCACGCCTAAAGTCTTTTGAAGCTGATCGGCAGTCCGTCTGTGTTAGCCGGTGATTAGCGGACTCTGGAATGGCTGGTAAGAACTCACTTGGGAACTTGAGCCCGACATCACGCGACTTCGCAAGCCACTGCAAATTACAATGCCTGTCCTTGCAATCTTCCGCTGATGATAAATGATGAGAAGAAGATGATTTGAGGACATTGCAAATCGTCTGGCGGCTGATTTCTTTATTTTTGCCCTCAAACGATTCTCGCCAAGGGGCTCCAATCACTGAAACAGCGCAAGATAGTCACGTCTTTGCCCAACATAAGCGAAAAATTCAAACGAGAATCTTAGAAATTGCAACTATGCGCACCACCATCATGAGCAC
>CAYZYB010000762.1:0-3337 GCA_964481505.1 uncultured Planctomycetaceae bacterium
GAATTCATACCGAGTCCGCCGGTCGTACGAATCGCAAGCCTCATCAGATCGCTATTCTCCAACCGGGGTCGCCACAACCCTTGATTAACCAACAGGTTATGAAGAACATCAACAAAACGCAACGATTTACCGGTGCAACGCCCGGACAAGTCGAAATCCACAATGATGTTTCGTGCTGACACCGTTGTTGTAGTGATTTGCTGCAAAAGTCGTTGCGAAGTCGGAGAGAGTGGCGGGGGTTGGAGTGAGGTACGAGCGAAACCTCGGGGTTTCCTTCGTAAGCTCAGTCCAACCCCCGCCACCCATTTCAAACAAAACAATCTACTGCTACACCCATCCCATTGAAAACGAAGACATCCCCGGATTCTCCTGTTCAAACTTCTGTTTGGTACCATACATGTCCATTTTTCTGATTGGAACACTCGACACCAAGGGTCGGGAAATAGCGTGGCTTAAGACTCGTCTTGAGTCCATGGGGAACAGGTGTACGGTCGTTGACGCTGGAGTTTTCGGCGAACCTTCATCCACTGCTGACATATCGGCAGAAGAGGTTTTTGAAGCCGCCGACAGCGATCTTTCGACAGTCCGGTCGGCTGGCGATCGTGGTCGAGCCATGGCACTTGCAGCTGTTGGCGTCCGGAGGATCATCGAACGGGCCGCAGAGCAGGGTAGAGTTTCTGGTGTACTGGCTGTCGGAGGTTCTGCTGGAACAACAATCGGCACTGCGGCTATGCGATGCCTGCCGCTAAATATTCCCAAGCTCATGATCAGCACCATGGCGTCCGGTCAAACACGTCCCTATGTCGCCGGGCGGAATATCTTCATGCTGAATTCTGTTGTCGACGTCGCCGGCATCAACAGCATTAGCCGCGCCGTAATGGGGCAGGCTGTGGCAGCGATGTCCGGAATGATCCAAACGAAAGGCAATCACTCTTCGAACACGAACGATCGACCATTGATTGCTGCGACGATGTTCGGAGTAACAACTCCCTGCGTGTTGCACGCACAGTCGATTCTCGAAGCCGCGGGTTACGAAGTGCTGGTCTTCCACGCAACCGGCAATGGCGGCGAAGCGATGGAAGCGTTAATTCGCGATGGTGTGATCGCCGGCGTGCTGGACATCACAACCACAGAACTTGCCGATGAACTCGTTGGCGGCACTTTGACCGCCGGTCCCGATCGACTAACGGCCGCGTCCGAAATGGGCATCCCACAAGTGATTTCAACCGGCGCGCTGGACATGGTGAATTTTGGCCCCAAGTCGACGGTCCCGGAAAAGTTCAAAGACCGGCTGTTCTACGAACACAACACCTCAGTCACGCTGATGCGAACAACAATGGACGAATGTCAGGCGCTCGGCGAAGAAATCGGTCGCAAAGCATCGAAGTCTTCCGGCCCGGTCAGCGTTCTGTTTCCTTCGCTGGGGGTATCAGCCATTGATGTCGACGGAAAGCCTTTCGACAACTGGGCTTTCCGTATGGCACTGTGGGCCGGACTGCAAACGACATGCGAACAAAACGTCGATCTTCAACTGCTGCAGATGACGATCAACGATGAAGCCTTTGCTGAAGCCGCGGCCAACCGCCTGCTGCAAATGCTGAATAAAAACAGCACCACGGACGATCCAGTCTAGCGCTCTGCATCACCCCGCTGGCATTCCCCAAAATCGCATACACCGCTGCTGGAACCTAAAAAGAAAAGTCATCATGAGCCTCTTCAAACGCACAGACATTGTCGAACGGCTTCAACAAAAGATCGCTGCCGGTCAGCCGATTATCGGCGGCGGCGCTGGCACTGGTCTTAGTGCTAAGCTGGAAGAAGCGGGTGGGATCGACCTGATCGTGATCTACAACTCCGGCCGCTTTCGAATGGGCGGCCGAGGATCTCTGGCAGGACTGTTGCCGTACGGCGATGCAAATGCGATCGTGATGGATATGGGGCGGGAAGTCATTCCCGTGGCAACAAAAACGCCTGTGCTTGCCGGAGTCTGTGGAACGGATCCGTTTCGAGTGATGCCGTTGTTCTTGAAAGAAGTTCGAGCGGCAGGATTTTCCGGCGTTCAGAACTTTCCAACAGTCGGGTTAATCGACGGCACCTTTCGAGCGAACCTCGAAGAAACGGGAATGAGCTTCGGCCTTGAAGTCGACATGATTCGTCTGGCATCCGAGCTTGATCTGTTGACGACTCCCTACTGTTTCAATCCAGACGAAGCCATCGCCATGGCAAAAGCAGGGGCCGACATTCTGATTCCCCACATGGGACTCACGACAAAGGGCAGCATCGGTGCGGAGACGGCTCTGACACTGGAAGAGTCCGCACGACGTGTTCAGGACATGCACGATGCCGCTAAGAAAGTGAACGCGAACATCATCGTCCTGTGTCACGGTGGACCAATCGCGGAACCCGCGGATGCTCAGTTCATTCTGAACAATACCGAAGGAATTGTTGGATTTTACGGAGCCAGCAGCATGGAACGACTTCCTGTCGAACCCGCTATCACGAATCGCATCGGGGAATTCACAAGGCTGAAGCTGAACTAATATCGAGAGGTTCTGCCGGACGCACTCAAAAACGCATCCTTCATATTGAATCGTCCAGCACCGTGGATAGGCTGTGGGACGCGTTTGTGCGTGTTCTTTTTTCGTATGTTCCTTTACAGGTTGGAACGCATGCGGCAGTCGTTGATTTCAATTTTTCTTGTCGGGCTGCTTGCTCCAACATGCAATGCCTGGTGGGAATGCGGCCATCACATCGTTGCGCTGCTCGCGTACGATCAGTTGACACCGTACGAACAAAAATCGCTGCTCCACATTCTGAGATGCCATCCGCGATTCGAAAACGACTTCAACGCCCCCGCTAACACCCCGGACAGCGTTCGGTGGCAGGTGGGACATTCCGGCTACTGGCCCGATGTCGCTCGCAGGCAGAACGATTATCACCGATCGACGTGGCACTATCAACTGGGCGCAACACTAACGGTCGGAGACGCCAACGTTCCCGACGACCCGGGCCCGTTGCCGGACGACGCGACGCTTGAAACTCAGGAACTGCACGTTTGCCAGGCAATCGAATTGTGTCGACAGGTTCTGGCAGACCGTTCGGTTTCGAAACCCGATCGCGCTCTCGCGATTTGCTGGCTCGCGCATTGCATTGGCGATCTGCATCAACCTTGTCACGCTGGCAGTCTGTACGTCGGCAAATTGTTTCCGGAAGGTGACCGTGGCGGGAATGGTATTTCCACAGTGCAGGGGAGAAGTCTTCATTCGTTATGGGATGGGCTGCTGGGAGAAAAATTCGATGCGGCGGATATCAATCGGCGGATGAACGAGATCAAGTC
>CAYZYB010000763.1:0-3330 GCA_964481505.1 uncultured Planctomycetaceae bacterium
TGTGAAGAGATCCTGACGGAACTCGAAGCTCGCGGCTTTCTGGAACCCGACGCGGAAAGCCTCAAGGAACAATTGGCTCTGCGATCCAACGTAGAAGAATCCGGTGGAACTCAGGAAGCGCGCGCAGCACTGGAAGCGAATCCGGATGATATCGAGTTGCAGATCCGACTGGCCGAAGCGCTGAGCGTTGACAAGCGCTACGCAGAAGCCTGCGACATGTTACTGAAGGTTATCGAAGTCGACAGAACATACGTTCGTGATCGAGCGAAAGATGCCATGGTGGTTATTCTGAATGCGATGGGTCCGAAGTCGCAACAGGCTGCCGAGTATCGCCGGAAGCTGTCGACGGCGTTCTATTAGGCCTGCATTCGCTGGCCGCCCGTGCGATGGCGGTTCGGTACGAAAATGTGTACCGACGGGTTCGCCCCGCTACGGTTTCTATGGAGGCGAAGCCGTGCCAGGAAAATCACGAATCTGCTGTAACGGGTCGACACCCGTTTGATGCTGCCAGTAGGCGCGGAGCATCCGGAGCACTTCACAGTCAGCGTCCGTATCGAACTCCGTTCCGGAGATTGACTTCACCGGCAACACTCCAACCGGTGTCGACGACAAAAACACATCTGACATGTTCCTGACGTCGTCGACCGTGATGTTCATCAGGCGATACGGAATCCCGGCTTCGGTCGCCGCTTCAAACACCATCCGGCGGCTCATGCTGTTAAGTACATGTTGTTTGGGACTAACAATTTCTCCGTCCAGCACTCCATAGAAACACGCCGTGCTCGTTTCTGTAACGAAGCCATTTGTGTCCAGCAGCAGAGCCTTGCTGCCAGCTTCCATGGCGGCAGCCCTGCGGTCCGCCATCCACCAGTGCAGTCGATTTCGCGTCTTCAGATAGACCGGCAGGCTGCTGGATTCGATCTGCCGCTGCTCGGGAATCTGAAGACGAACACCGTCCCGAACGGCCGCTTGCCAATTGCCAAATGGAAGTGGAAATGTGTGGATCACCACGGTCGGGCCAGGCAGGTCTGCGTTCCCAAGATATGTCGGGTTGGCTCCCGCTGTGACAAAGATCACAATTCCCAGATCGGCTTCGGCATCAATCAGAGAGATGTTGTGGGACACAATCGATTCGGCGGCGGACTGGATTTCACTCGCCCCGTACGGCACCGCGAAGCCGATCTCTTCACACGATGACAACAGGCGTTGAAGGTGATCTGAAAGGCGAAAAGCCTTATGAGCGAAGGTTCTCGCCATTTCCGTGATACTGGCGCCCGCCACGACGCCCAGGTCCCAGACAGGTAACTGCAGCTGTGTGAAATCACGAGTTTCGCCGTTTATCCACCCCTGAGCCTGCGGCATTCTGAAATAGTCCCCGTCGTTCCGGATTTCGAATTCGTAAGAATGGAAGCCGCAGACAACACTCGACCTACACCGTCTGTTTGCGTTATTCTGATTCCACACCGACCAATCACATCGGTTCTCACCAGTGATCTTCCAACCGGAGTGCACGATGCTCAGCAACCCATCCCGATATTTCCACCTGTTCACATTCTTGCTGCTGACGACCGTCAGTACCACCACGATCGCTGAAGAAAAGCCGGCGTCCGAAGAACTTAGCGACTACGAGTTGATGTCTGTGTTTGTGGAAGCATTCGAACAGATTGAATCGAACTACGTCCGCGATGTCGATCGTCGAGAGTTGGTGGAAGCCGCCGTGAAGGGGATGGTGTCGCAATTGGATCAATATTCCAGCTTCATTCCTCCGCGTCGCGTCTCGCAGTTCAATCAAATGGTTGATCAGGAATTCGGTGGCATCGGAATTCAGGTGAATAATCTTGGTGGACGTTTAGTGGTCGTCAGTCCGCTGCCAGGCACTCCCGCGCATCGTGCGGGAATCCAGTCGGGCGACGTCATTGTTGAAGTCGAAGGCAAGTCTGTTCGCGGAATCTCTCTGACAGATGCCGTCGGTCTGCTGCAGGGGCCGGTCGGGCGTCCGGTGACCGTAAAAGTCGTACATCCCGGCGAACAGGAGCCGGTGGAAATGAAGCTGGTCCGGCAACTCATAAAAGCGCCCACAGTGCGCGGCGATCACTATCGAGACGACGCGACCTGGGACTTCATGATGCCGGGAGAACCTCGTGTGGGACTGATTAGGATCTCGCACTTTAGCCGTCACACCGCCAAAGAACTGAAGGCCGCCGTTGACGAATTGCTGCAGGCGGATATGCAGGGGCTCGTGATCGATCTTCGCGGCAATCCCGGTGGACTGCTGGAAGTGGCCATCGACATGTGCGACATGTTTCTGGAGGACGGTAACATCGTCAGCGTTCGTGGACGCAACGTCGCAGAACGTTCATGGGACGCAAAAAAACGTGGAGCGTATCCGGAATTTCCGCTGGCGGTTCTGGTCGACACTTATAGTGCATCCGCCAGTGAAGTATTCAGTGCCTGCATGCAGGACAACGAACGTGCCGTAATCATCGGCGAACGAACCTGGGGCAAAGGCAGTGTTCAGAATGTCATTCGAATGGAGCAGGGCGACAGCGCTCTAAAGCTCACGACCGCCAGCTACCACCGCCCGAGCGGCATCAACATTCATCGTTTCCCGGACATGAAGCCGGAAGACAAATGGGGCGTAACGCCGGACGAAGGGTACCTGATGCGACTCACTCGTGCCGAACGACTCGCAATCCGCCGACAGCACTCAGAGCGTGACGTCCTGGACAATGCGCCGGATGCAAAAGCGGAAACCGAAGCAGATGCGAATGACTCTGCTACCGACAGCAAAGAAGACAAACAGGAAACTGCTGCTGATAAGTCTGACGGCGAAGACGGGAAAGCTACTGAGGAGCAACCCGCAGAAGATCGCCACTTGGTGGCCGCCTTAAACTACATCAAAGAACAACTCAACGGCCCCAAGGTAGCGGAAGCTCCAGCGACTGACTCAGATCCGGCGGAAGACGAATAAGCCAGGTAGCCGCAGCAGCATTGAGCGACACAGGGCACGACAGCTTCCGCGAGCGGACTTGCGCAAACGAACGGGAGGCATTTGTTACTGGCCGGAAATTCAGCGTTTGCGTCGGATCATTGTTCCGGCTTCGGTGGCCTGTCTTCTGTGGTGCTACACAAAAGATTAACTGCTGGAGTCTGTACCAACGAACGAGGTGATCTGGATGTTGATCATCGTTAGTGGCAGGACTCGGCTCTCACTGTAAAAGTGAGGGACGTCGTCCGGTTTCCTCCGTTTCTTTCCACACTTGTAGCATTTTGTGCGATCATGATGCGCCCTCCTCGGTCACGAAACGCGAATTGACCACACCGTTGTAG
>CAYZYB010000764.1:0-3324 GCA_964481505.1 uncultured Planctomycetaceae bacterium
GACTGTTTCCGCGGCCGGTGATCGGGTACTGCTGAGTCGATAGGTTCGCGAAAGAACGATCCTTTTGATCGCCTTTTTGAAGGACCACCCTTCGTTTCGAAACGTGACGGCAAGATGGTCGAGCAGCTCCGGATGTGTCGGCCGCTTGCCGAGAACGCCGAAGTTATCCGTCGATTCCACAATGCCAGCGCCCAATAAATGATGCCAGATCCGGTTGATGGCAACGCGCGCCGTTAGTGGATTTTCGTCGGCCACAAGTTGTTCCGCCAATTGCAGGCGCCCGCTTCCGGTGGAGTGATTGGCAGCGTCAGGCTTTCGCAGCGCGGTCAGAATATTGCGCGGAGCTTCTGCTCCCAGGTTTCGATGATTGCCACGAATGAACACGAATTCGTTCTCCGGAGAACCGTCCGTAATCGCCATCACTGGCTCCGGAACAGGCACACCAGCGGCCTGCTTTGTCCACTGCGCAACAAGGTTGCCCCATTCCACGGAACTGCGGAGCTCCGGCAGCAGGTCCGCGTTAAACAAGTTGGCCCTGGCCTGTTTGCCGTTTGCCGTGAGCGTCTTCAGCCACACGTCGACCAAAGCTTCCGCGGTTGTGGCAGCCGCAGCTTCGGCAGACTTAGCGATCGCGATATTAAACGCCGACGCAGGCTCTGCCGGAGGCCCGGCGCCTCGCGTATGCGCGAAACGAATCTCCTGGATGGTCATCCAGCCGTTGCCTTCGTCCAGAAATTCCAGGTGAGCACGATGGCCCTGATAACGGTGGACGTCACCGCCCAGCCGAAGCCACTTAAATTCGCCCTTGGTATCGATCCCCTGCTTCGTGCCATTAAACAGCAGGCCGTTGAATTCGTACAGAAAATAGCCATCGATGACGAGTCGGACACGACAACCTTCGCCAGCGACTTTGACCAGAATTTCAGGGTGCGTCAGTTCGAACGTCGGGCTGCTGAGTGTGCCACGGAACTCCTTCGATAAAGTGGCCGAACTGACGCCGGAACCAGCGTTGAACTCAAGACCGTTGTTCGTCCAGTGAGCCCCGCCTGCTGCGGTTTGGCGAGTCGGTGCAAAGGCGTGCCCCGTAGCTGTCCAGTCCGGCGGAATTCCATCGCGCAGATCGGCGATGACCGACGTTTTTTCATCTGAGGCCGCTCGCTCCGGCGCGGCTTCTACCTGCTGCTTCCACTGCTCGAACGCTGCGGCGACATTCCCATCGGACTTCACAGTAGCAATCTTCGCCAACAGCGACGTTGGCTCAGCAACCGACCTGCTGCGGGCTGCCGTAAGATGGCCCCTCCACCGATCAAGGAGTTCCTGATCACAGCCGACGCAGTCTGCAGCTGCCGCCTTCCCTCTAACAACCTTCAACGCACTCCGCACCGTGTTAATGAATGTTTCGGAGGACTGTGTAGAATCACTGGCGGCATCTGCGAGGTTTGCGGCGAGGTTTCGCGTGACTTTTAGTTTAGCAACGCGGTTCTCGATCGCTTTGTCACGATCGATCCACGCCGTGTCACGACGGGAACTCTGCAGGAAACCGGCCAGCGCGTAGTAGTCCTGCTGAGAAATCGCATCGAACTTGTGATCGTGGCAGCGGGCACAGGCGACCGTCATCCCCAGAAACGTTTTCGAAAACACGTCGATCTGGTTTTCCATCATCGCAGCTTCTTCCGCTCGCACGTCTACGGGACCGTGCTTGCCTTCGCAGAGATACCAAAACCCGGTACCGATGATACTCTCGTTAGACTGTCGCGTGGGATGACGACGCGGTTCCGGCAGCAGATCCCCTGCCACATGTTCTCGAACAAAGTCATCGTAAGGGACGTCTTCATTGAAGGCGCGAATCACGTAGTCGCGGTACTGCCACGCATGGTGCAGCGGATAATCGAATTCGTGCCCCAGCGTTTCTGCATAGCGGACAAGATCGAGCCAGTGTCGGCCCCATCGCTCACCAAAGTGAGGTGAAGCCAGCAGATGATCGACCACTGTTGCAATGGCGGCGTCATCTTCGGATTCGTCATTGACGAACGCTTCGACTTCGGCAACGGCAGGCGGCAGCCCAACGATGTCGAAATACAATCGACGAATCAGCGTATAGCGATCGGCATCCGCTGCGGGGCGGAGTCCCTTTTTTTCCAGTTTCCCCAGGATGAATCGATCGAGCGGACTCTTCACCCAGTTGGCATCCTTCACCTGCGGCGGCTGCGGAACCGAGATCGGCTGCCACGCCCAGTGCGACTGCTTTCGTTGCTGCAGCGGAAACTTAACATCAGGAGTTTCAGCTGCGGATTGCAGATCTTCAGGCCAATAGGCACCGTCGGCAATCCACCTTTCCAGAATGGCCACTTCTGCCGCGGGCATCCGTGTTCGCGGCGGCATTTCGAAGCCTTCATACCGAACAGCCTGAATCAAAAGACTCTCATCCGGCTTACCCGGCACGATTGCCGCTCCACTATCGCCACCTTTCAACATCGCCCGCCGACTGGAAAGATGCAACGCCCCTTTTGGAACCTTGCTGTGCTTATGGCATTCAAAGCATCGAGCCTCCAAAAGCGGCAGCACCGATTTCTGCACAAAGGCCCGCTGTTCTGCAGTGATCGCGGTTGTACGTTCGTCGGCGACCAGACTGCCGCTGCAACATAACATCACGGTGACACAGAAGACTCTTCGGATTAAAGGAGAATGATTCATCATCGAAGCCTCACAGCCAGAACACGCACGGCAGGACGAACACCACGTTACAAAGCATAGTGAAATCAAGACGCGGTGAAACTCAAGAGAGAGCTTGACGACCAGGAGAGTCGTCCCACATTGAACAACTACGCCCCCCTGGAGCCCAAAGGGACGGGACGGTGGGCTGCTGGATGGCGATTGCTCCGATTCACGACAGACTGAAAGTGACTCGTCAGCGGTCCTATCGCTCCGTTGCCTTGCGCAGCGTAGGCGATTTCTTAGCTTTCCATTTTTTGATTTCCTGAGTCAGCACCTGCACGGCTTTTGTGAGTTGCTGATCTTTGCCGCCCGGGTTTGCCGTTGGTTTTGGCCAGACAATGAAGTCCGGTACGGCTCCGTTGAGTTCCATGTCTTCGCCGCTGCCTTTTAGGAACCAGCCGCGAAAGGGCAACCGAATTCTTCCTACGTCCATCACACTCGCGGAACCAGTACTGATCACTCCACCGGCCGTTGGGACACCCACCAGCTTACCGCGTTTCAGGTGCTTGATGGCGTGGGAGAAAATCTCCGCGTTGCTGAAACTGTTCTGATTGCACATCACGACGATGGGTTTGTTCCATGTCGCGTAAACTCGACGACTATGTGGAT
>CAYZYB010000765.1:0-3311 GCA_964481505.1 uncultured Planctomycetaceae bacterium
TGGTGTCACAGTGCAATATTTCGACGATCGTGACTGTCCCTCCGAAGCAGCATACGCCCGACGCCGAGTTTCGCCGTGATGTCAAGGCGTCTGTCGCAGAGCGAAAAGGAGTGATTCAGAAAGAAGAGACCGTCCGCGATGACGGCCGCTGGCGGATTCGGCACATCCACGCAGCTGGTGATGCGTCCGGAACAGGAATCGTCTGGGACTATTATCTTTGTTCTGCAGCGTCCGGCGAACAGTTCTCGATCATCTTCTCGCATGCGAGCAAGGACGACAGGGCTTTCGGTGATGAGGCAGTCAAATTGCTTTCCACACTGCGATTGACCAAGGCCCGTCCAGCCGTCCCGTTTCGATAGCAGCAGGCGAAAATCGATCTCCAGATGTGCCATGGGCAGCTGAGGACACCCTTTTCGACGACTCGCGCTATTCGCGTTTTGCAATGGGTAGAATCCGTGAATGCCTTTCAAAATAGCGGCAAAAAAGGCAAAAAAACGCCTGGAGATTTCCACGCCGCGGCAACTGTTCTCCAGTCGTTCGATAATCCGGCGCGTTGTTTCTATGCTTCATGCTACAAACGGCTTGCGGCTTAACGGACTTCTGGCCTACTATCTATTGCCGCGACAATGCGCTAAAACCGAAACTCTCAGCCGGTTGGCTGGCTTCTACTACAGATGTTAAGCCTCCGCTGATTCAGGAATCCATAATATGAACAAGTTCGTCACTCATTTTCTGATTGCCGGTTTCGTTGCCGCAACGGTGCAGATCTCAAACGCCGCGGACAACGCTCAGGTGACGAAAGACGATGGCGAAACCGCTCGTATCGTCGCTGGTATGGTGAGCACCCGTCATATTGCTCATCCGCAAATCAATGACGACATCGCCGAGCGACTGCTTGAACGTTACGTCAAAGTCTGGGACCCGCAGAAACTTTACTTTCTGCAGTCGGACATCGATCTCTTTCGCGCTTCAAATAAAATACTGGATGATCAGATCCGTTCGGGCAATGTAGAGTTCGCAAGCACCGTATTTGAACGCTACAAACTTCGCATGCTGGAACGAGAGCCATTGATTGGCAAGCTAATTGATGAAGATCATGACTTCTCCGTTGACGAAGAAATGGTGCTGGATCCCGACGATTTGGAGTGGGCAAAAACAATCGAAGAGCTAAGCGAACGGTGGCGACGACGAATTAAGTTCGACCTGCTGATCCTTAAGATGGATGACACGGAGCTTGCGGATGCAAGAACTCGACTGCACAAGCGCTATCATCGCAATCGCACACTGCTCGATCAGACAGAAGGCCACGAAGTCCTGGAACTGTACCTGTCGTCAATGACACATTGTCTTGACCCACATTCCAGCTACATGTCTCCGCAAACGCTGGAAGATTTTCAGATCCAGATGCGTCTGCAGCTTCAGGGAATTGGCGCTCGCTTGAAGTACGATGATGGTTACACGGTTGTTGAAGAAGTGATCAAGGGCGGTGCCGCTGCAGCTAATGGCAAGCTGGTTAAAGGCGACAAAATCATCGGCGTTGATCCGGATGGCCCCAGTGGTAGCCAGGAAACCATCGACGTCGTGGAAATGAAGCTGTCGAAGGTCGTTGAAAAAATTCGTGGCCCCAAGGGCACACAAGTGATGCTGCAGGTCAAGAAAGAAGCCGGTGGCGTTGAGAATTACACGATGACTCGCCAAACCGTTAAGCTGACGGAACAGGAAGTCAAAGGCAAGATCATCAACGCCGCTGACTGGATCGATGGGCGTCCTGCTCGTATCGGTGTGCTGAACATTCCGTCGTTCTATCGCGACTTCAACGCCGCTTCACGCGGTGGCGACTTCAAGAGCACCAGCCGTGACGTGAAGAAAGTTCTCGCTCAATTCAATGAACAAGGCGTGGATGCTCTGGTTGTTGACCTACGCTGGAATGGTGGCGGAGCACTCAGTGAAGCGATTGAAGTCTCAGGATTGTTTATTCCTCGAGGCCCCGTTGTTCAGGTGCGTGAGCCCAACAACGCCGTTACACCTTATAATGATGAAGACCCTGACATGTCTTGGCGAAAGCCGATGATTGTTGTCTGCAACCGTCTTTCTGCTTCTGCGTCTGAGATCTTTGCCGGTGCGATCCGAGACTATCGTCGAGGTATCGTTGTCGGTGACAAGACAACTCACGGTAAAGGCACCGTTCAGAATGTGATGAACGTCGCCAGTCGTTTGGCTGTTTTTGGGCCGGATCGCGGTGCGTTGAAACTCACGATCAGCAAGTTCTATCGTGTTAACGGCGACAGCACTCAGAACAAGGGCGTTTCGTCTGACATTGTGCTGCCTTCGATTCTGAACGAACGAGAGATTGGCGAAGACTCGCTTGATAATGCCCTGGCATTTGACCGAATTCAGCGTTCCAATTACATCCCGTTCAACGACTATCTCAGAGACGGCATGACAGCTCAGTTGGCACAAAAGAGCAGTGTTCGTGTTCGCAATGATCGCGATTTTCAAAAGGTCATGAACAATATTGATCGTTATATCTCTCGCAAAAACCGCAAGACCATCTCGCTCAACGAAGAAGTTCTGCGGAAAGAAGAAGAAGAGCTCGAACGAGAACGCGAAGAAGAAGAAGAAACGATCAAAAAAGCCAGTGGAAACGGTGATGAGAAAGACATCTTCGCGGACAATTTTTACAACCGTGAACTTCTCAACATCACACTGGACTACAACGATATTCTGAACGGCCGATTTCAGGTTCAGCGATAATTTGCATTCGCCAGCATTGAATATTCGCAACTGGTTCTGATCCGGGCGTTGACGTGCCGAAGCGGCAGTTGGCTGCCTCTCTAACGTGGTCGGCCTTAACGAGTCTGTTCGTTTTCCCTGGTATGTCACGCTGTCGAATTGGTGACGGACGCTCGGTGAAGTACCATCCCCGGCATGCCAGCTATCGACGTCCAGAATATCGGCCGCACCTACAAGGTGTACCAAAAGCGAGAAGGCCTGTTCGCCTCCATCCGCGGTCTCCTGCATCGCGAATACCGCGAAGTTCATGCGGTTAACGATGTTAGCTTCACAATCGAAGAAGGCGAAATGGTTGCTTTTCTGGGCCCGAACGGCGCCGGCAAGACCACCACGCTAAAACTTCTGTCGGGGCTTATCGTACCAACATCGGGTACCGCTACTGTGCTTGGGCATACGCCCTGGAAGCGTGAAAATGCATATCGTCGCCGCTTCTCGTTAGTGACTGGTCAAAAGGAACAACTGTGGTGGGACTTGCCAGCTCAGGAATCATTCCGGCTGCATAAGGAAATCTATCAAGT
>CAYZYB010000766.1:0-3308 GCA_964481505.1 uncultured Planctomycetaceae bacterium
GTTCCCATCGTCTCGGACATGTCCATCACATAGTCGACGCGATTCTCTTCAGCGATGCGACCGCCTTCTCCATTGATCATGTGATTGCGACAAAAACCAGTCGCAAGTTTTTGTTCTGCCGTCGCCGCAGGCAGCAAATCTCCAGCCAATTGCTGAGTCGTGAACTGGTCAAACGGCATGTTTGTGTTGAAGGCGTTCACTACCCAGTCACGCCAGGGCCACATCGTGCGTTCGCGGTCGCCCTGATAGCCGTTAGTATCTGCGTAGCGTGCTGCATTCAGCCAGTCCCACGCCATACGTTCGCCATAGGCAGAAGAGTTCAGGAGTCGATCAACCGCTCGCTCGTAGCGGTCCGGTTTCCTGTCCGCCAGATACTCAGTGACGTCGTCAGCAGCCGGCGGAAGTCCCGTCAAATCCAGCGTGATGCGTCGCAGTAAGGTTTGAGGATCCGCCATGGTCGACGGACGCATCTGCCTGCTCGCCAGCTTTCTGTGAACAAACGCATCGATCGGATTAATCACCCGAACATCACCGAACGTCGGCTTCGGAACGGCGGGCTGCACTAACGGTTCAAACGACCAGTGCTTTCCCCATTTCGCGCCCTGAGCGATCCAGGATTCCAGTGTCGTCTTTTGTTCTGCCGTCAGATGCCGATTGGAATCCGGAGGCGGCATCACCTCATCCTGGTCCTGCGACCGAATGCGTTTCACAAGCTCGCTGGTTTCCGACTCGGAGTGCCGCAGTACGCCCGCTGCTCCGGCTTCAGTATCGAGTCGCAAATCAGCCGATCGTTGCTCTTCGTCCGGGCCGTGGCAAAAGAAGCAATTCTCAGAGAGAATTGGCAACACGTCACGAGAAAACAACACAGCGCCGGAATCATCTGCGCGTGAGGAAGCCGCCGATATGATTCCCGCAACAAGAAGTGCAATCGTTGGTAGCCGGCGAAGCATGGTGGCGCCTCAACAGGATGGCAAAGATCTTCCGTACCGAAATTGGCACGTCGCCTGAGCGAACAAGCACTAAAACAGAACGCCAGCCGCCGGTCTCATCCGTAGAATCCAGCACCATTCCCTCAACAACAAAGTCGGAGGAAGAATCTACTCAGCAGCAGCGTCGGCCGTCTGGTTTCTGCGTTCGAGTGCTGCGGCTTCGCGTTCTTCGACTGCTTTTACAGCCAGCAAACGGCGTTTGACAGCGCGGAGATCAGCATCGAAGTGTCGCCACTTCGGAGATTTCCTGCGTTGTGCTGGATCCACTTTGTCCTTGTCCATCTGCTTTTCGCAGTCAGCAAGGTTTTGGGCGGCCAGTTTGACCTGACGTTCAATTCTTTCGCGGTCCATGATCGGCTACCGGCAACTAAAATATGTGGAGTTAAAATTTCAGGCAGAATTGCCCGAACGGTGTTTTTCGCAAGTCGGGCATTGTGGCGATATTTCGGCGTTTCTTCAACGGGAAACCTGCTTATTCACTGGGAGTTGCGCAGTTCCTTGAGTTTCTGCGACTGCTGCTCCACAATCGAGCGATTCGCCGCTTTTCTCCCCTCAAAACGACTCCCGGATCATGTCTCAACACCGCACCCGCCTCGATTTTGCTTTGGAAATCACTCAGCAAGCTGCCGAGCTCATCCTGAAACACTACCAATCACAGACTCTGGGCGTGGAATCCAAGGCCGACGATTCGCCGGTGACAGTGGCTGACAAAGGGGCCGAACAGTTGATCAGAGACGCTTTGGCGGCCAAATTCCCGGATGACGGGGTTCTGGGCGAAGAATTCGACGACGTCGCCAGTTCCAATGGCTACCGCTGGATTCTGGATCCAATCGACGGGACCAAACCGTTCATCTATGGAGTGCCCCTGTTCGGAACGCTGGTCGGTATCGAATTTGAAGGTCGAATGGTGGCGGGTGTCTGCCGACTTCCGGCACTCGACGAAGTCATGTACGCCACCGAAGGGCAGGGGGCGTGGTGGAAAATCGGTTGCGCAGAACCGACACGGGCGAAGGTTTCCGACACCACAGATTTAGCTCAAGCTCGACTGATGTTCACAGAACCAACATCCGACATCCGCTGCGGCCGAGGCGAAGTGCTGCCCAAACTTCTGCAGCGGGTGCGAATCGCAAGAGGCTGGGGCGATTGCTACGGCCACATGCTGGTCGCAACGGGCAGAGCAGACATCGCCGTCGATCCACAGATGTCCGCCTGGGACATCGCCGCCCTGATTCCGATCGTCAGAGAAGCCGGCGGAAATTGTACCGACTGGAAGGGCGACGAAAACATCATCGGCGGTGACGGAGTTTCTGTCACACCGGGGTTAAAGGCCGCCGTGTTCGAATTGCTCAGAGACGCTCCACCGATTCAAAAAACCTAACCAGAATGCATCGAATAACTCATGCCTGAAGTCGACTCAGACAATCCCTTTGCTGCACCGAAAGTGCAGTCGGTCACCCTCGACATAAGTCTTGAGTGGCAACGAGTAAGAACAGGGCTCCGACTGTGGCTATTTGTCACATGCATACATCTGGCGAATGGCGTCGTCATGCAATTCCTGTTCTGGCAATTGTCGCCATCGCCCGGTAGTGGCGTAACTCAGCTGCTAGCCATTTCCCACTTAGTGACATGGTTGATTCGACTCATCGAAATCGTTGCAGCAGTGTTCTTTCTTCGTGTCCCAGCCTCGACAGGTACAAAGACGCTTTCAAAACTCGTCCTGGCGTTCAGTATCCTAATGCCATTGCTGACCTGGCTAATTCCAGTGCTGATGTTCCGTGCCTTCGACGATGTCCGAGTGATCTCAATCACCTTTCACGTTGCGACTACCGCATACGCAATTACTGTACTCGTATTCATGTTGCGGATTGCCAGTCATCACGAACGGCAGGAAATTGTAAGCCGCGCCAAATTTGCCATTCTGCTGAGAGTTTTACTGACATTGATCACGTTAGGATTGTTGATCATCGCGACGGAGATGCTGCAATCACCCGGACCTTGGTCATTGCTGTTTGGTCTCTGTGGATCCTGTATCCTGGCAATCGAAATCAGCGTGGTGTATCAGTTGCTCGACGTCGCGGGGAGAGAGACGGATAGCCAATCGCCTGACGCCGATGCCTGGCCGAGCGAACAAGAAAACTAAAAAACATGGCCGTTGCGACTGTGTCTGATGGACGCGTCGACTACGAAGCTCTGAGAATGACCGGAAGTGGACTTCGGCTGATCTACGTCAGCATGCTGTTAATGGTCATCATCGCACTGGGATTCGTTGCGGGATTCGTATTCAACGGCAAAGGACTCTGGCTCTTCGCACTGGCAGCA
>CAYZYB010000767.1:0-3307 GCA_964481505.1 uncultured Planctomycetaceae bacterium
GGCCTTCTGTGCTCAGATCGCTAAGCACATCCGTTGGCAGATTCAGGTTCAGGTCACGGCTGACCTGATCGAAAGTCGCCTCAGCGCTGAAGGCGAACTTCAGTCCTGCCGGGCTATTTCCGGCCGCAGGAACAAAGATCACGTCGGCAACCGCGTCCTCAGTCAGTGTCTTGATGAGGTCTCGGAATTCCTGGACGTTGGCGTACTTCGGCTGAGCGGCTCGTTCCACAGCGCCGTCTTCTGTGATGACTCCGCCAAGCAACGCGGTTCCCACCGCCGCGCCGTCATCTTCAACCACTCCCGGCGATGCAATGGCCGCAGCCGAAGTCAGCCCGCCGCTTGAAATCGTCAACGCAGCCACTGTGGTGATGTTGCCGTCGTTGTCCTCACGCGAGACCGAAGCATCAAAAGTCACCGTTACGTTCGGGGAGTCCTGTGTGTAGTTGTTGATCGCTGCCTGAAGCGTCGCGGCAACGCCATGCATGTCGCTGGCCGTCGAAAAATCGAGCCTCGTCAGCTTCACAGACTCACCATCGACACTCAGGCCAAACGAACCATCAGTGATCGCTTTCCATGCGTTGATGTCGCCGTTAACGGCCAGTTCCATCGAACCCGGATCAATCAATCCTGCCAAAACTTCGTTTGTGAAGACATCCGAAACATCAAGCAACTGCTGCAACGTCTGGCCATTGGTCAGGACGATATCCGCCGTCAGCAGATTTGACTGATCGACTTCTTCAAAGACATTCGTCACCGATTCCAGCGCAGCCTGAAACTGAGCGGCCGACATCTGAGTGAACGGATCCAGCGATTCAAAGTCGTTCAATGTACCTGAAAGCGTGGTGTCCGCGTCGAACAGGTTTCCATCTGCCAACGTGATCGCTGGAGTCGCGCCCACTGCTGCATACCCAGTCAGATCGGTCTCGACCGGCAAATGAATCGAAAGGTTTGCGACCGCGTGTTCATTCACGACGCTCGCCGCGTTGCCAGTCAATTCCGACAGTGTCAGGCCCGGAGTAATCGGCGTAGGATCGTTCAGTGAAACATCGACGATGGCTCCCCCTGTCGAACCTCCCGCAGACGTGAGTTGTGCGAAATGATAAGTCGCTTCGGCGTTGACCGCTGCGTCGCCAAGGTTTGTCGAAACATCCAGATTGCTGAGCTGCAACACGCCTTCGTTGCGTGCTGTCGTGTCCAGGTCGACGACCAACGAGATATCCGCATTGAGTGTGGTGGCCACATCAAGCTGCGCTCTGCCGTCCAGGTTTAACGAGTCGCCGGCGGCATCAAACTGGTTCTGATCAAAACTAAGACTCAGCGAAGAATCGACGTGGTGGCTGACCAGAATCTGCAGGTTCAGATCATTGTCGGTGCCCGTGCCGATCGTTGTCAGGTCCACATCGACATGCCCGCCAAACGGCTTGACGGCGTCATCAATCGCAACGGCCAGGTCGTGGATTGTGGTATTGGAATTAGCAGCAAACAGTCCGGCGACGTGTTGATTCAGTCCCAATGCCCCACGAATCACTGATGCTCCCCCAGCATCAAGTCGTTCTTTCACCGAGCTTCCAACAGAGCTCAGCGGATGGGTCACCGCCCCGCCGTCCGTGTGGGTTGCGATCTGATCCAGGGCATCGATTAAAGCCTGCACGTCCTGTTCAACGGCCGCATCAACGGCTGTTGCCCACGCCGGATTGTTGGGATCATCGCTGACACCCGCCAACAACATTCGCTCTTCAAGAGCTTCTGCCGGAACGTTGGCCAAGACGACGGACGGTCGCCGAGCCTGCCGCTTTTGCGGTGACTTCTTTTTCAGAATGGATTGAACAATTTGCGATGCGGAGTGCGCTGGCCCAACACGGTGTTTCCGAGACATGGCGTGGTCGTTCTGTTTTGTGAACGTCCTCATCGCAGCTGGTTGCTTGATGGACTACGACTCATGCGTGGCCCGCTGCTGAGGAAGTACTGATAGGGGAATAGGAGTTTTTAAGCCTACATTCCCTGAAGCTCAGCGTTTCCACTTATCACCAAACCGGCACATTCGATAGAAGTCGGTGTTAACGTGTAAGCAAGGTACGGTTGGTGCCGGGTGTACGTTAACCGCGGACGGTAATGCTGGTGCCTCCTGTGCAGGTTGTACATCACACCCCGCGACACATGGCAACAGGAGCACAGGTAGTGACCTGCACTTTTGTTACGACTGGATCGATATCCGCTGGATTCCATGGCCTACCATCTCCACATCAATACTCGTCGGAAAACGCACCCCATATTTTTACCGTCGATATGATTGGATTGTTCAAAAGAGCCTGGTATGTCCGTTATTGCCAACGAAGAAACCGTAGCCACACCGACCACACTCACGAGGTTTAGTTCAGGTACCGGCTGCCTCTTGCAAATCTACCCGCTTGACGTCATTGGGAACGTCGTTGAGCTGACAGAGCCTCGGACAACAGTTGGTCGAGGTTCCGATTGCGAAGTCATCATCGAAGACACGTCCGTGTCTCGCTGCCACGCGGTGATCGAAAACACGGGAACCGATTTCGTCGTCACGGATCTGGAAAGCACAAATGGAACGCGCGTCAATGGCGAGAAATCGAAGTCCACCGTGCTAACGCCTGGAGACCGTGTCAAGTTTGGAAAGTACATCTTCAAGTTCCTGTCGACAGATGACATCGAAACTCAGTTTCACG
The DNA here is from genome assembly GCA_964481505.1 of uncultured Planctomycetaceae bacterium. GTDB lineage: Bacteria > Planctomycetota > Planctomycetia > Planctomycetales > Planctomycetaceae > Fuerstiella. The sequence goes on from CAYZYB010000767.1 coordinate 2,694, forward strand.
AAGCCATGTACTCACTGATGACACGTGATGGGCTAACTGGTGTGCTCAACAAAAGATCATTTACGGAAATCTTCGATCGAGAGTTCGAACGCGCTTCACGCATTCAGAGCTCACTGTCTGTCATCCTCTTCGACATCGATCATTTCAAAGGTGTGAATGACACATACGGGCACTTGGCTGGAGACGAAGTCCTGCAGGCTATTGCCGAACGCATCAGCAGCACGCTCATCGAGCAAGACGCCCTCGCGCGCTATGGCGGAGAAGAGTTTGCAATTCTCTTGCCGGATCGTGATCTGACTGAGGCGATCGACATTGCAGAAAGATGCCGAATCGCTGTTGCAGAACGCCCGTTCTCGACGACCGCTGGCGATCTGCGTATCACAATCAGTGTTGGCGTTGCTAATTCGACAGAACTTGAGTCCCCGGAAAAGCGACTTATGCAAGTCACCGATGAAAGACTCTACAAGGCCAAGAACGGCGGAAGAAACCAAGTCTGCGGCATCTGACTCCTCGTCACACAGACCATATGGTTAAGAAGTCTTGGCGGGTCTTCATTCTTTCAGGGTCGCCCTCTTTTCGAGTTTAGGTCTGGTGCGTAGTATTGCTTGAGTTTA
>CAYZYB010000768.1:0-3307 GCA_964481505.1 uncultured Planctomycetaceae bacterium
CTCGTATTCTCGGTGTGGACATCCCCAACAATAAGCCAACGTATATTGCGTTGACTTATCTTTTTGGCATTGGTCGCGTTCTTGCGGTCAACGTCTGCTATGAGTTAGGGATTGATCCGCAGGTTAGTGCTGGTGAATTGTCGGAAGACGAAGTTAGCCGTATTACTAATCACCTGGATAAGAACTACACAGTCGAAGGTCCTCTTCGCCGTAAGGTTCAGCAGGATATTGGTCGCCTGAGAGAAATTCAGTGCTACCGAGGTTTGCGTCATCGTCGTGGCTTGCCGGTTCGTGGCCAGCGGACCAAGACAAACGCCAGAACAAGAAAAGGGCGCAAGAAGACAGTCGCTGGTAAAAAGGGCGTGAAAGACATGAAGCACTAATTGGTTGTTCGATTAGCTTCATTCGATTTGTCTGGACACAACTTACACTGAGAAACTGAGACGTGGCAAAAGTAAAGAAAAAAGGTCGAGTTCGACGTAACGTCACCAAGGGCGTCGCCTTCATTAAGGCCACCTTTAACAACACAATTGTGACCATGACGGACACAAATGGTGATGTGTTGTGCTGGGCGACTGCAGGGACCGTTGGGTTCAAAGGCAGCCGAAAGAGCACTCCTTTCGCGGCGCAGCGTGCGTCGGAAACGGTGGCGGAGCGAGCTGCGAAGTTTGGCGTTCGCGAAATTGAAATTCGTGTCAAAGGTCCAGGTTCTGGACGCGAGAGTGCAATTACCGGTTTGCAGTCTTCGGGCATTACTGTGCGATCGATCGAAGACATTACGCCACTGCCACACAATGGCTGTCGTCCACCGAAAAAGCGCCGCGTTTGATCGAGTCCGAGACTCGAGAGTCTATTTGCAAACCCTGTTTATACATCAAACAGTCGGAAAATAAGAGGAACGATAATGCGAATTCGATGGCGTGGTTTGGAGCTTCCGAGTCGAGTGTTTCCTGTTCGGGATACGCTGACGGCGCACTACGGAAAGTTTATTGCTGAACCATTTGAACGTGGTTTTGGTTCGACTGTTGGTAATAGTCTGCGTCGGATTTTGCTTTCCAGCCTCGAAGGAGCTGCGATAACAAAGATTCGCGTTCAGGGTGTTCAGCACGAATTCACCACAATTCCTGGGCTCGTGGAAGACGTTACTGACATCTGCTTGAATCTGAAGTCGCTGGTTTTGAAGAACCACAGCGCTTCAGTTAAGACTGTTCGCATCGAAAAGAATACTCGAGGTGTCGTAACTGGTGCTGACGTGATCTGCGATGATCAGGTTGAAGTGATCAATAAGGATCTGGTTCTCGCGACCATGACAGACGATGTTCCTTTTCATGTCGAAATGACAGTTGAAAACGGACGTGGTTATGTTCCTGCGAGTGAGCACTATCACAACGATCCTGAAGTTGGCGTCATTCCTTTGGACGCCGCTTTTTCTCCAATTATCCGTGTTCGACACGAGATCGAGGAGACGCGAGTTGGTCAGCGGACAAACTACGACAAGCTGAATCTTGAGATCTGGACAAACGGCACCGTTTCGCCGTCGATGGCTTTGGTCGAAGCTGCGAAGATTCTGCGTAAGCACTTGAATTGCTTCATCACATATCGCGAGCCTGGCCCTGAATCAGCTCCTGAGGGTGGCTTGAAGGGTATGATGGAGTCGACAGGGTATAGTCCGGTCGACATGGAGCTGGAAGAAAAGCTCAACAAGAGTCTGGCCGAGTTGAACCTCTCTGTGCGGGCTACCAACTGTTTGGAATCCGTTGGGATCAACACTGTTCGAGATCTCGTGGTTAAGACAGAAGACGAATTGTTGCAGGTTCGCAACTTTGGAGAGACAACACTCGATGAAGTTCGAGAGCGGCTGGGTGAGATCGAGTTGCGGCTTGGTATGCGACTGCCGAACCAGCAGCCAGCCGGTTAGCTGACATTATTGTTTACAACGTTTCCTGAGTACAAATTGAGAGAGCTGTCGCCATGCGACACCGATTACGCGGTCGAAAACTTGGACGGAATTCGTCTCATCGCAAAGCGATGTTTCGTAATATGGCATGTAGCCTGATTCGAACCGTTCGAATTGATGAAGATGATCCACAACGTCCCAAAGTTGCTGGACGTATCGTCACTACGGTGCCCAAGGCTAAGGAGTTGCGACCTTTCGTTGAAAAACTCGTAACCCTTGCGAAGGGCGCCAGTGCTCATGAACAGGCTGCTGCTGAATTTGACAGCGGTGCAGAGAAGGGCACTGATGCCTGGCGCGAATGGCGGAAGTCCGACAAATGGCAAAGCTGGGCCAACGCAATGGCTCCTGCGGTAGCCCTTCGCCGTCGAGCTTTCTCGATGCTCCGCGATGATGATGCGGTTTCAGTTCTATTTGATGAACTGGCTGAGCAATTCGCTGATCGGAACGGCGGTTACACTCGGATCGTGCGATTGCCAAACGTCCGGCTGGGCGACGCTGGTGCTCAGGCGCTGATCGAATTCGTAGGCGAACGCGATCGAGTGAAATCGAAGAAGCGATCAGCTCCGGTTGTAGAAGAATCGGCACCTGCTGCCGATGAGCCTGACGCAGTCGCTGCCGAGCCGGAAGCCAGTGATCCGGTTGCTGAAGGTGACGACGCTTAATCGTCAGACGCAAGCTAAATCAATAGGAAACAGGCCGCTTCAATCTGAAGCGGCCTGTTTTCGTTGAGGACCGCTATTGTGGCGGAATCGGTGAAGAATTACGCTTTCCTTGTCGGACTCACACTACCACAGTAGTCTCGGCGAAAATGAAGCGGAACTCGTTCAGGGTTTCGGAAAGTCACGCAGGCATTGGGCCTTCAGAGCTTTCGTTGTCGTTTCGGTTTCGGGGGAAAGTCCCTTGGGTGGTCAATCATTCGATTTTTGCTTCGCGATGAGGCAGTTCTGTATTGACGTCTGTCGCCGCCATCCGGAGTTCCGGCATATCGATATGAGCCGCGTGGTCGTCACGTTTGCTCAGACGCGTTCTCCTGTGGAATGGGGCATGCAGGCGAAGCTCACCCCGATGCGATTTGAAAACGGCGCAATAACCGAGCGTCGGGACGGTCAAACCTGGACTGTGCAGCGGGTCTTTGATGGCGGACAGGAAATGCTTTACGTCCTGACGTTTTACCTGCCTCGATTTCTGAACCTGTCTTACATGGAGAAGCTGGTGACCGTTTTTCACGAGCTGTACCATGTGAGTCCACGTTTCGATGGCGACATTCGGCGATTCGACGGGGCATGTTATATGCACACCGGCAGTCAGGCGAGCTATGATCGGCAGATGGAGGTGTTCGTGAAGCAATAC
>CAYZYB010000769.1:0-3304 GCA_964481505.1 uncultured Planctomycetaceae bacterium
GGCGGAGAACCCTCCGTCACGGCGTGTCTGGTCAACCGTAGTGCAGACATTCGAGCGGCTGTGGTGACTCAAAATACAGACATCAAACTTCTGACGACCGTGATGAATCCTCAGGTCTTGTGCCTGGATTCATCGGGCTGGTCGTTCGCGGCATTGCTGCGGTTGTTCCGAACGCTGACGAACGTCAGTTCGACTGCACCTGCAGGTTGGAAGGAGCTGTCGCAATGAGAATCATGGAATGCATCGGCAAGGTGACCTTGTCGAAATGGAATCCCGCACTGGAAGGTGCTTCATGGAAGGTTGCTGTACCTTTGATGCACGAAGGGATACTCGGAAAGGAATCCGGACGGACGGAACCGATTGTAATCTTCGATGAACTCGGCGCAGGCAACGGCAGCCTCATGGCAGTCAGCGAAAGCGCAGAAGCATCGGCACCGTTTCACCCCGATCAAAAACCGATCGACGCTTACAACGCGGCGATACTTGATGAGTGTTCAGTTATTAGTGTTCAGTCTTCAGACTGAATACCACCCGCGAACACGAAAAACATCTCTGCAATTTTCTGAACACTGAAAACTGGAAACTGAAAACTATGAGTAACTGGAACAGCGGAATTAACGATCGTCAGCTGAAAGAAGACATCTGCGACATCGGACGTCGTCTGTACAACAAGGGCTTTGCTGCGGCGAATGATGGTAATATCAGCATTCGAGTCGGCGAGAACGCGGTTTTGTGTTCGCCCACACAGATCTGCAAAGGTTTCATGAAGGTGGAAGATATCTGTGCCGTCGACATGAACGGCGACCAAATCGCCGGCAAGCGAAAACGCACCAGCGAAGTTCTGCTGCATCTGGAAATCATGCGTAACCGACCAGACGTGAAGTCTGTCGTTCACTGCCACCCTCCTCACGCGACAGCTTTCGCGATCGCCAACGAACCAATTCCTCAGTGTATTCTTCCGGAAGTGGAAGTCTTCATGGGCGAAGTTCCAATCGCTCCTTACGAAACTCCGGGCGACCAGAAGTTTGCTGAAACCGTGACACCGTTCCTCAAGGCGACAAACACGATCATTCTGAAGAACCACGGAACCGTCAGCTTCGGCAAAAGCGTTGAAGATGCGTACTGGAAGACAGAAATTCTGGACGCTTATTGCCGCATGTTGCTGCTGGCGAAGCAGATGGGAAATGTCGAATACCTGAACGAAGAGAAGAGCCGCGAATTGCTCGACCTGAAAAAGAAATGGGGCTTCGACGATCCTCGTTTCCACAACGAAGACTGCGACCTGTGCGGCAACAGTGCGTTCCGCGAAGGTTACAAAGAGAACATTCCGGTTCAGCGAGCGTTGCCGACGGCGCCAAGCTACCCAGGCATCCTGCAGGAGCCATGCGGCACAGCCTGCGAAACACCAACTGCTGGTGGAGCCAACGAAGATCTCGTGCAGATGATCACGAATCAGGTTCTGGCAGCTTTGGGTAAGTAATACGAATGTAGGGCCGGTTCCCACCGACCAATGCGATGAACGATGTCCGGCAGGAACCGGACCTACGAATTCACTGAAAACTGATTTCTGAAAACTCAAAAACCATGTCATTAAAAGTCAGTATTATCGGAGGCGGTGGCCTTGTTGGTTCGTGTGCGGGGTTCGCTCTGCAAGCCGGCGGGATCGTCAAAGAGATCAATCTTGTCGACGTCAACCAGGAACTCTGCGAAGGCCAGGCTCTGGACCTGATCCACGGAGCTTCCATCATGGCTCCACAGAAAATCACAGCCACTGGAACAGAAGGCTGCAAAGATGCGGACGTGATCGTCATCACCGCTGGTCTGCGTCGTAAGCCGGACGAAAGTCGCCTGGACCTGATCAATCGCAACGTGGCCTTGTTCAAAAATATTTTGGCCGACGTAAAAAGCAACGGCTTCAAAAAAGACGCCATCGTCTTTGTTGTTTCCAATCCCGTTGACGTGTTGACATACCTTGCGGTCAAAGAACTCGGACTGCCGGCAAACCAGGTCATTGGACTCGGCACGGTCCTGGACACCACACGCCTTCGCAGCATGTTGGCGCTTCGTCTCGATGTTCCGGCAACTCAGGTTAACGTCACGATCTTCGGCGAACACGGCGACAGCATGGTACCAATCTGGTCTCAAGCTCAGATTGCCAACCTGCCAGTGGATAAATTCCCCGGTGTCAATCCAACAGTGATCGCAGAAATCGAAAAGAAGACTCGTGGAAGCGGTGCGGAAGTCATCAAGAAAAAGGGCGGAGCTGGCTTCGCCGTGGGTGTTTCAATCGCCGATGTCGTCCACAGCATGGCACTCGACGACGACCGAATCCTGCCTGTGAGCTCCCTTCAAAACGGAGCGTACGGAATCAGCGATGTTTGCCTTTCTGTCCCAACGGTCATCGGCCGTTCCGGCGTGAAGAGCCACATCGAAGTGGAACTCTGGAGCAAAGAAAAGACGGCTCTGCAAAAGAGCGGCAGTGTGTTGCGTGAAACGATTAACAAAGTTGTGAACGGATAGAGCAACACCGCAAACGCACCCCAAACCAACAAAGGCCAGGCTTCTCAATAGAAGTCCTGGCCTTGTTCGTTTCTTACCGTTCGATTTTCTTCAGGCTTTTGTCGGTGAGATACTCTTCAACGAAGCCACAGTCGACGCAAACGTACGCGGTCGTGTCGGCAGCACTTATCCAGCCCTGCCAACCCTCGATACCAGTAACGGCCGAATAGCCACCTCGCTTGCCACGGCGGATTTCTGTACCGCCACACTTGGGGCATTTACCGTGTGTTTTCATTAGACTCTCTCCTTTCTGTGGCAAGGAAAACGTCCAACAGATCCCGTTGGATCACCGATTCCCTGCGGAATTCTCCGTCATCCATGCAACAGCAGGCCTCGCTTCGCCGAACGAACTGGATCGCCGCAACGCGGTTGCGCGTTGAACAACTGTAGAGCACCGTTGAAAGATTCCGTCAGGCACAGCCTGACCTACTGGTCCGTCAATTGGTAACTGTCATGCGAGTTGGGTGGTTCAGCCGATAAAGGAGAGGAGGCAAGGATGCCAAACGAGAAGCTGAGGGTTGGGCTGACGGCTGATGAACGTCAGCAATTGGAGGAAGTTTGCCGGAAACAGACCGTTGGTATGGCTAAACTTCGGCGTGCTCGGGTCCTGCTGCTGTCTGATGAAAAGCATGCGGAAGGCCGCCGGCGTGACTGGGCTCTGTCCCAAAACTGCGGTATCGGTAAATTGGTAGATTTGTGAAGGTTCGTATTTTGGCAGGTAAGCCGCGCGATGCGACATCAATTG
>CAYZYB010000770.1:0-3297 GCA_964481505.1 uncultured Planctomycetaceae bacterium
TGGTTTGAACAGACGCCCGTTGGGCGATTGTTGCTGGCTGGCAGTGATGCAAAGCTCAGGTATCTGGTCTTCGACGATGGCTCACCCCGGAAACGACACCCCGTGCCACGAAAAGACTGGGAGCAGAGCGAAAAACCCTTCCGGGAGACGATACGTCAGTTGAATGCCTACTTCGCTGGCAAGTTGACAAACTTTGACGTGGAAGTCGAAGGCGAAGGGACAGCCTTCCAACAGCGCGTGTGGAAGGAACTCCGCAACGTGCCTTACGGCGAAACGGTGACCTACGGTGATATCGCCAAAGCCATTGGTCAGCCGACAGCGTCACGGGCTGTTGGGATGGCGAATGGTCGCAATCCGATTTCCATTGTCGTTCCCTGCCATCGCATCATTGGCAGCAGCGGTAAACTGGTGGGTTATGGCGGTGGCCTGGAACGTAAAACGAAGCTGCTGAAGCTGGAAGGTGTTGCGGTTTGACGGATGTCTAATATTCGACGACGGAGCCAGCGATAAGTGTGGTTGGGCCTGATTCGGTCATCAGTACCAATGCTCCGGTGTCGTCGATGCCGCGGCATGTCCCGTGAGTTATGACATCACCGGCCTGAACAGCGATGCTGCGTCCATTCAAAATGCTGTTGCCATTTAATTCGCTCAGCAGTGCCATCGACCGATTGCATAGATCACCGATGCAGGCGTCAATTTCATTGAGGATTGAAATCAGCACGGTGCTGAGGTTCAGGCTTTCGCCTGTGGCGTCGTAGACAGAAGTGGCGTTTTGTCTGATGTCTTCCGGGGCGTTCGTAAGTGAATTATTGACGTTGAGGCCGACGCCGATGATGAGCGCCGCGGTTCCTTCGACCGAAATGTGTTCGGTCAGAATTCCACAAACCTTGCGTTCGTTGAGCAGCAAATCGTTGGGCCACTTTATTGTTGCGTGGCCGTCAGGTACCAGCCTGGCCACACATCTTCGAACCGCGACGCCTGTCGCCAATGCGATCAGTGACAGCCGGTTTGGTTCCAGGGAGATTGTGGCAGGATTAAGGACGAGCGAAAATGTGAGGGCACCGGTATTCGCCCACCATTGGTTAGAACCTCGTCCTCGACCAGCTGTCTGAGTCGTTGCGAGCACCAATGCGGGACAGACGGGGATTAAATTCAGCAGCAATTCTGCGGCGAGACTGCTGGTGGAATCCAGTGATTCGTGGTGTTCGATGTGATGAAGAGTGGTTTGTCGCTGAATTTCGTTGAGGTCAAAGGTGGGCATCGTGATCTGGCAAAGTTCTGGCGTGGCGATAAGATTCCGCCACTTGCGAAAACAAAAATTCGGCGACCGGCGGTTTGGAGTCTGATGGCTGGAGCCGTCAAAAGCCAGTCGGTTGTGAGTAAGTCAGAGGAAACGTCCGTCCGGCTGTCGGTGCGGCAAATTGCAAACCACGGAAGATCTAATCAAAAACAGGAGTATCGAATGTCGTATCGTTCACTTTTTACAATCGCTTTTTTGGCAATGGGCATCATTGGTGGGCAGCTTCCACAAGCAGCTGCTCAGGAAAAGGCGCCGGAGAGCTTTAAGGTGCAGTTCGAAACGAGTGCCGGGGATTTTGTCGTTGAAGTGACCAGAAAGTGGGCTCCGAATGGTGCGGATCGCTTTTACGAAACAGTGCAGAAGGAGTTTTATAAAGAAGCTCGCTTCTTTCGAGTTATCCCCGGATTTATGGTGCAGTGGGGCATTCACGCCGATCCTGCGATTCAGGCCAAATGGAGAGATGCAAAAATTCAGGATGACCCTGTTGTGGCTTCGAATCAGAAGGGATTCATTACTTACGCCATGGCCGGACCGAACACTCGAACGACTCAGCTATTCATCAACTACGGCGACAACTCTCGTTTAGACAGTCAGGGTTTCGCTCCATTTGGTCGAGTGATCAAAGGCATGGATGTGGTTGAGAAGATCAATCCCAAGCACCGCGAGCAACCCCATCAGGGAGCGATGCAGATTGAGGGGAACGCGTACCTGAAAGCAAAGTTTCCCGATCTGGACTACATCAAGTCGGTTAAGTTGCTGAAGTAGAGCGATCTACTTGACATCAACCTTCACTGGCACCGGTGATTTCATCAGCACACTGAGTTTCTTATCCGGGGCCAGAGAAAAGATCGTGCGGATGTGCGGATCGGCGATGAGCAAATCGTCGCCGTTCCGGCACAGGCCAACCGGGCGATCCATTGGTTCGCCGGAAATCCACTTTTCTTTTTCGGCATCCGCTGTGACTTTCCAGACGCAGTGTTCGTAGTTGTCGGTGACGAAGAAGTTGCCGTCGTTAGTGCGAACAATGTTGTGCGGCAGGTTGAAAGGATGGCCTTTGACAAACGGTTCGATCTTGCCGTCCGGAGTGACTTTCTGAATCTGCCCGTCCTTGCTGGATGTTGACAGCACCCACAAGTTGCCATCCGGATCCAGCGTCAGACCGCGTGGCGAATTGATGACCGCGAATTCTTCCGGTTCTTTCGCGCCTTCTTTCGGCATCTTCCAAATACGGTGCAGTTCGAGATCAGCGGTATAGATCGTGCCATCTTTGGCAACGGCCAGCGCCATCGGAATACCAATCCAGCCGTCGGTAAGTGGCTGTGGCTTGTTGTCATCGTCAAATCGATAAACGTCTCGCGTTGAAGAATCGCCTGCCAGAAGTTTGCCTTCGTGGTCAATCGCAAGGCAGCGAATCGCGTTTAATGGTGTCCGAAACTTTTTCGAGCCCTGAAAGTAGATCGACTTTTTGCCGTCTTCGATCTTCCAGACGCCAGGCATGTTTCGGTCCGCAACGTAGACGACTCCATCGGCAGTCGCAGTGATGGCGAGGGGATAGTCGAATTCGGTGGGGGCGTCCTGAGCAATCACGGGGACGACTGCGAGAACGATTAACAAAGTTGAGATATGCTTCACGGTTGACTCTTCTTGTGGTCTCTAACACTTAAATTGCAGAGTGCGGACTTCCGCTACGACCTGAGCGTTTCTTTTTAGATGTCACAGATCCCAGGCATGTCGCGGTGGCTTTCAGCCGCTACGGAACAGGTGCAAAACAGTGTGGCGGCAGGATGCCACCACGACGAAATCGCGTTTGGGAACAAAGTCTAGTTTCTTAGTGCATTCCAAAATGGCTTTGTCGAATATCTCCGCGTCTGCCATTCTTTGAGGTAGTTCGTGTATTCCGGGGAATCCGGAACCTGATCGTGTGCTGCAAAAGGATACCGACTCATTGCTCGGAATGGGAATGGTTCCGATGATTGGCCGTAAATTGTGTTCAGATC
>CAYZYB010000771.1:0-3296 GCA_964481505.1 uncultured Planctomycetaceae bacterium
GTTAAATACACTCGACCGTCCGCCACTGCCGGCCCGGAATATCCTTCACCCACCGGTATCGACCACTCACGCGACAGAAGTCCTGACGGCAGCGTGTCAACGATTCCACTTTCGCGCCACACGATATCTCGCTGCGGACCGCCCCATTGCGGCCAATCGTCGGCTACGGCCACGCTACACAAAAGCAGACTGATGGTCAGAACTTTGGTTCTCATTTGATAGTTCCTGAGTTGAAAATCAACGTACGAAACCACTGATGTTACTCGGTCGCCAAACCAGGCGTGACTTTTGGACAGGTTTTCTGTCACTTTCTACGGACGTTGACGTCTGCTACGACTTCCAGCCGTTCTTTTGCATCAGCCGTTGCGTAGACACGTTCTGCCACGGTCGAATCTTCGAGTCCCGATACTGTTAGCTGATGCGGAGCACAGAGACTTACTAAGCCCTGCACGTCGAAGTATTTGACGGCTCCTGGCACAAACATGGGGTCATCGTGCTTTGTCAGTTTTTGAAATTGAAACCCCTTCAAATCTGCCTCTGCGGCGTCAATAGTGTCGCCCGCCTGACTCCGAGCGGCAAGCACCAGCGGCCCTACGATCTTACCTTCTCCTTTCAATCGAATCGTCTTTCCGTTCGGCAACGATTGAGCATATTTGATCAGTGTCAAAACGTCGTGCGTGCGTTTCACGAATAGTGAATGGTTGTAGCCATAGGTGTAGCCGGAAAAGCGTTCCCATGCGTTTGTTGCTTTGCGTTGATACCACATGCGCTGGGATGTGAGTGGTTTGTCTTCCGACAGAAATTCGCCCTGCCCTGACAGATCTGCTGTGACGACGGTGTAACCCTTGTTGAGTAATTCTGATACGGGGGCTACGACTTTGTTTCCGTCAAGAACACCCGCCTTGCCGGTTTCGGTGACCCAAACGACGACGCCTTGCTTGCTATCGCCACCGGCCCTGTTCAGCTGCATGGCAGGCAGTTGTTCTGACGCGGTCACGTGATCCAGACGGCCCAACAGCAGATCGAAACCGTCGATTTTCATGGTTTTGGTCTTACTGAAAGTGACTTCGCCGACCTGATCTAACCTGCGCCCTAGAATTGTGTCCCACGCTCCACCAACGATCATCCGATACTCTTCCAGTTCGTCAGCGGTGTTCGGAATCAGAGCCGCCAGGTTTTCTTCCGAATCTTCTGTCGCCATTTTCAGCAAAGTGATTTCATGTGGATCACCGATATTGATGCCTGTTGGAGCGGGATGGTTTTCGTTCCAAACCGTCATTTGCTCCTGTGACAACAACTCGAAGTCTGCTTCCAGGACCGGCTTTTCCAACCCCAGCTTGAAGTGCTGATTGAAAAATTCGTACATCACGGTGCGATTCACATGATTGTAGTTGTGCGGAAAGTGGGTATTGAAAACCGCCGTCAGACGCTTCTTGTGTCCCAGCATGGCATACAGTTTTTGCAGCGCCGGATAACCTTTGGTTTCGAGTTCTTTGGTCCAGTCGTCGGCTGCAGTCAGACCAAGCGGTCGAGGAGCTATCGCTGCGGCGATATCGATATTGCCCTGATCGATTCGCATCAGTGGAGCATTCTCACACGTGCATCCGCCCTGCATCGCCGTCGACACCATCACACATGGCATGGCTGCCGTTATCCGGTCATCGATCGCTCCAAGAATCATCGACTGTGTTCCGCCGCCGCTGGCACCTGTGATGCCGATGCGCTGTGGGTCGACATCGGGCAGCTCCAGCAAAAAGTCCACGCTGCGGATAGAGTTCCACGTTTGCAGGCCCATCATATTCTGCAAACGAAGCTCCGCCTGCACACTAAAAAAGCCCCAGTCTTCGACTGTATCAAGATGTTGGGCATTGTCGGGTCGGTGTCCGATTTGAATGGAATCACAACAGCCGGTCATGTCGTAGATAAATGCGATGCAACCCATCCGTGCCAACTGCACGCACCGCGCCTGATGATGGTTACGAGCGGCATTCACAAAACGTTCGCCGCCGCTGGCGATCAGATCTTTAGCCGCCTCTTCGCCCGCATCACGAAAGCGTGCGTCCATCCAATGCCCGTGAGGATTCAGGATAGCCGGAAACGGGCCTGTCTTTCCTAAGGGGCGATACAAACTGCCGGTTACAAAATTGCCCGGTATCGATTCGAAGTAGACTTTCTCAACCGAATAGTCTTCGTACTCCGTCCGGCCATCCACTACTGCATTCAATTTTGTTTTCGTCGGTTCCGGCCACAATCCCTGCGAAATCAGAATGCGGCGTTTGATTTCCGCCTGCCGAATTTCCCACTGCTGCTTATCCTCTACTGGCTTAAACGGAAAGTAGCCGTTCAGCGTTTCGAGTTCCCCAAGCCGCGAATCCTGAGGGACTTCCCCGGCTGGATATACACGGTATTCTTCTGCCTGGAGGGAATGCAAACCGAAAAGCAACAACAGAAACAGAGCATTCAATTGCATAGAAAAACTCCTGAACTGAGACACGCTGAAAAAAAAAGATACACCATCATACTCACTGTATCTGCCACTTTCCCAGCGTCGAAGAATGCTCAGCACGTTTAATGAATAGATGTGCGGCGAGGTGTTACCTATCATTGCGATCCCACCAACATTGCTACGCCGGAGCATCTTGATGAATCAACCCCTAAACACTTCGAATCCGCTTCAAAACATCGACGACTGGGACGACGATGTTCGTCGGCGATATCCGGAAGACGGAAGTGATGGCTATCGCGACTACGGCGAAGACACGCGCGATGGTGTGAAGGAATTTTATCGCCAGAATCACATGCTTCAGACGGTCGACTTTAACAGGACTGTTCGCGAAGAGTATCTACCACCGAAGACTCGGCAGATGGGTATCTGGGAAGCGATGGACTTTCTTAATCAGCTGGTCGACGACAGTGATCCGGATATCGAACTGCCGCAGATCGCTCACGCCATGCAAACTGCCGAAGCCATTCGAGCGGACGGGCATCCGGACTGGTTTATTCTGACCGGTTTAATTCATGACATGGGCAAAGTGCTGTGTCTATTCGACGAACCTCAGTGGGCCGTCACTGGCGATACGTTTCCTGTTGGCTGCAAGTGGTCTGATAAAATCGTCTATCCCGAGTTCTTCGCGTCAAGCCCGGACGCTGATGTCACCGAATACCAGACTCCCCACGGTATCTACGAACCCGGCTGCGGGCTCGACAATGTACTGATGTCATGGGGACACGACGAATATCTGTACCACGTTGTGAAAGCATTCCTGCCGGAAGAAGCACTGTACATGATCAGGTTT
>CAYZYB010000772.1:0-3295 GCA_964481505.1 uncultured Planctomycetaceae bacterium
ACCGACGATCATCCAGATCAGGTTGATCAGCTAACTGCAGTCGCAGAGTTCAACACTGAAACACTACGTTGGGTGCTGCAGGGAAGTCTGGAAACGGAACAGGATATCGACGTGTTTGCGATTCACATCGATCAGCCGACGACGATGTTTCTCAGGTCAACTTCGCGGCATGTGAGAATGGAATTTGTTGGAGCCCAACCAAACGAAAACGGCCCACTATTGGAGTTCTCCGAAGGCACGTATCACATAAGAGTCAGCCGCTCTGGATTTCTGAACAGCGATCCGTACACCATCGAATTAGCACTGGATCAAAATTCTCCGAGGCGTCCGCTTGAGCCATTTGCTCCCAATGCAACCGATGACTTTCCCGATGCCATCAATGCCGATTTGACGCCAGTTCCTTACAACTCAGACGAGTTATTGTGGCGATTTGAAGGCGTCATCGCGAGCCACGAAGATGTTGATGTGTTTGCGGTAACGGTAGATGAAACCGTCGAAGTGTCCTTCAGGCACGCCGGCGCCAACACGGGGATTATGGCCAGATTTATCGGCGAGCAACCTGGAACCAACGGACCGTTCTGGGTATTAACCCCTGGAACATGGTACGTGCAGACAGAGGCTTCAAGTTATTCGAATGGCAACACATATAACATAGAGCTGGCACAGGATCGCCGTTCTTTGCCGCCAGCATCGCCGGACGATCACCCCAACGTGATCACAGCAAACATGGAACCGACGCTGTTTGACTCTGTCGAAAAGAGTTGGACGTTTAGCGGTACGCTCTCCGATCGCCACGATGTTGACGTCTTTGCAATCCTGGTGGAAGAAACCGTGGAAGTGTTCTTCGATCGTGTCTTCGACGCAGATTCGCCAAATGCGATTGCCGAATTTGTCGGGATACAGCCGTCGATTTCCGGACCTCTGACCGTGTTAACACCGGGCACCTGGTACGTTAAAGTCAGCCCTTATGGAGCTACTGAGGGGGGAAACTACAGTTTGAATCTGAATCTCGATGGTGCCGAACCTCCTGGCGTTTCTCCGACGCCAGCGCCTGAACCGCCAATTGTTGTTTTTCCGAGTGAGCTGCCAGGGGAGATTATCGAAGGCGATCCCCAGCCTGGCCAAATGTTAGATGACTTCATTCCGTCGAAAGTGATTTCCTTCGAAAAAACCGCCGGATCCCAAACTTTCTACGGACAGGAAAGTTGGACAGGACCGCAATGGTACCAGTTTGAAGTCTTAGAACGCTCTCGTCTGAGTGTGAACACTGACTTCTCCGGCAACGTCCAGATTTGGAATCCGCTCGGGGAGAACATCGCAGACTTTGCCGCTTCTCAATCCGACACAGAGCTCGCCAAAGGCATCTATCAGCTCCTGCTGACTAACGCCGATGCCGCAGAAGAGTTCCAGCTCAGTGTCACTTTGGAGAGTATTTTTGTCGATGCCGTTCCCATCCATACGGTGCCCGACAACAGTCTGAACGGAAGACCAGAATTCCAATGGGACGCCGAGGCAGTTGGTGGCGAATACGAAATCTTCATCGGCCACCGTGGTCAGGCAGACGCTGTCTATCGGGCTTCTGGTATTAGCGGAACAACCTTTGAGATGCCGGAATCACTGGCAGGTGGTACCTACGTTGCCTAGGTGCGATGGCATGGCAGCGGGGAAGTGTCCCGATGGGGAATCGGCCATGAATTCGTGGTTGCAGAAGCACCTGCCCCTGAAATTCAACATCAGATCGTGACATGGGACGTAGTGGCCGGAGCGGATCGCTATGAAATTCAGGTTAACGAAATCGCAAGTGACGGCAGCAATATTCGCGAGAATGCTGCTCGAACAAACGACTTGACCAACAATCAGTTTGCAATTCCAGATGATCTGCAGGACAAGCGTCTGGCCGTTTGGGTCAGAGCAATCCAGCAGACGGACGCTGGTCTGGAGCAAACTGCGTGGAGCAAAGTTACAACTACGCATGACGTTGAATATCAGGCACCGGTTGAGTTCAGTGTGGCTCGAGGGCTGAAGACGCTGACCGTCATTTTTCCCGACACGACACCTGTTCCTACCGGGTCTGACTCACCCGAATTTGAAGTGTTCGCTGAAATCGTCGGACAACCGGACAGAACATTCCGTACGCGAATGACAGCGGAGGCGGGGCAGACTTCAGTCTCAGATATTACTTTGCCCGACGAATTTTCCACGCCTTCCAGTTTACTAAGGGTCTGGGTCCGTGAGGTTGGCAGCGGGCTCCGAAAATCACGTTGGGGGCAAGGGCAACTGGTTGAGGCCCTGACAATTGTGTCCATACCGGGACCGATTCAGCCGCCGCTTCTTCCCGGGAACTGGTCCGGTCCTGCTTTTGTTACCCCAGTCCAGGGAATTGATGCACCGATCCAATAATGCCTTACTCTGAACCTGAACTTTCGCGATTCGGAGAATTGACGCTCGCTTACGTCATTCAGTCAGTGTGTGCAAAAAGGGAAGAAAAGCGTCGCGAGACAATTCGATTAGATGGCTGCTGAGCTACCTAAAATCGAGCCTGTCGCTGATACAGGTATTCCGTCAACGCCTTGTCGAACGGCATGCTTGTGTCGAGTGGAACGTAGTCGGCTCCCAGAGCGAAACACTCCTGTCGGTATCGTTCGCGGAGTTCGTTGAGCGCTTCAATATAGTCGCTGCGGATTCCTGCTGCGTCCACGATCTGATTGTCGTTGCTTTCGGGTTCCAACAGATCCACGCTGCCGGAGAAGGGGAAGGTAACTTCTGCTTCGTCGAGCACATGAAACAAGATTACGTCGTGGCCCGCGTATCGCAGCATCCGCAGGCTTTCGATGACGTCATCCGGATCGGTCAGCAGATCTGACATCAGCATCAGCAGGCTTCGATGCCGAATCATCGACGCGACACGTTTTAGATTCTTCCCTATGCTTGTTTCGCCGGTTGGCTTCACCTGTTGCAACACTGCGAGGATGTTTCCAAACTGCGAACGCCGGCTTCGAGCGGGCAGAGAATGCCGCAGTTCGTCATCGAATGTGATTAGTCCAACAGGATCCTGCTGGTGAATCATCATGTAACTGATGGCGGCGGCAAGACAGATGGAATAATCGAACTTGCTTAGTTTTTGACGGTACGTATAAGCCATGCTGCGAGACAGATCCATCAGCACATAGCCGGTGATGTTCGTCTCAGCCTGGTATTTTTTAACGTAGATGCGATCTGTGCGAGCGAACACCTGCCAGTCGATATCCTTGGGGTCATCACCGGGGTTGTAGCGCTTGTGTTCGCTGAACTCGAC
>CAYZYB010000773.1:0-3295 GCA_964481505.1 uncultured Planctomycetaceae bacterium
CCTGATGCCACGTCCATGCACCGCCGATTTTGGGCTCTTTCAGAATCATCTTGTGATGATAGTGATAGACTTCGTCGTTCAGCAGAGTTTCCATCGCATTGACCAGCGGTTCGGAACGTACGATTGCGCCGTAGATGGAATTTTCCGGAAGATCATTTCGGACCACAAGGTCAACAGAGCCGCCTTCGCCATCCTTACGCGACGATCGATCTGTTGTGAGGGTTCGGTCAAGTCTGGCGACTTGTCCCAACAGATCTGCTTCAACATTCGTCAGCAGGTCGGGCACAATGACGTAACCGTCGCGTTCGAAGTTCGCTTTGGCGTCGCTGCTCAAAAGAGACTGCCGCATCATTGTGCTCCTTGAAGAATTAGCTCGAAGTCTACGACTGCAGCGTCTTACACGCTTCCGCGACATCGATGGTGCCTTCGTAAATCGCACGCCCCACGATTGCTCCGATCAGGTCCGGGACATCTGCAGCAATTTTCTGCAGAGCGTGAATGTCATCCATAGTTGTGACGCCGCCGCTGGCGATGACGGGAAGTTTCATTTCGGCAAGCGTTCGAAGATCTGCCAGTGTGGCCGGGTCGACACCCTGCATCATACAGTCGTTGTCGATGTTGGTGTAGATGACGGCCGAAATTGGAACGTCCAAAAACTGTTTGGCGAGTTCCATGACGGATACTTTGGAGACTTCGAGCCAGCCTTCGGTGGCGACCATTGAGTCTTTTGCGTCGAGACCAAGTGCCAGCTTGTTCGGGAATTTTTGGCAGGCGTCTGCAAACCATTCTGGTTCTTTGAGTGCCTTTGTGCCGATGATCACGCGGGTCAGCCCGACGTCTTCGATTGCCATTCGAATGCTGTCTTCGTTTCGAATGCCGCCACCCATCTGACACGGCAGGCCCGTCGCGGAAACGATGCGTTTGACCACTTCATGATTAACCAGGCGACCGGCTTTGGCGCCGTCGAGGTCAACCAGATGCAGCCATTCGGCGCCTTCGTTTTTCCATCGTTGAGCCATTTCGACGGGGTCGTCGGCGAAAACGGTTTCGTCGTCGTAGTTGCCCTGCCGCAGGCGTACACATTTGCCGCCACGAATGTCGATTGCCGGGTACAGTTGCATTGTTCTCTGGTTTTTCCTGTTGATGTGCAAAATAGTGCGGGACGAAGGGCTCTACAGCGTCACAAAGTTCTTCAGTAGCTGCAAACCGGCGTCCTGGCTTTTTTCCGGGTGAAACTGCGTGGCATACACGTTGTCTTTCCAGATCATCGATGTGAAATCGCCACCGTAGTCTGTTCGGCCGCCGGTCCAGGAATTATCTTCCGGTGCTACATAGTAGCTGTGAACAAAATAGAACCACGCTTCTTCTGAAACATCTTTCATCAGAGGATTGCCGTCGGCACGAAACGACAGTTGGTTCCAGCCCATGTGCGGGATCTTGTAATCTGCAGGCAGTTCGAATCTTTTGACCGATCCGGGGACGATGCCGAGCCCTTCGAATTCGCCGTCTTCGTAAGACACGTCCAGCAGCAGTTGCATGCCAAGGCAGATTCCGAGAAAGGGTTTACCGGCGGCGACGGCATCATTGACTGGCGAAACCAGGTCGTGCCGTTTCAATGCATCGATGGCATCACGGAATGCTCCAACACCTGGCAGAATCACCTTTTCTGCAGCAGAGATTTCCTGTGCGTTGGATGTGATGCTAGCTGTGGCCCCGGATTTTTCGATCGCTTTTTGAACGCTGCGGAGATTGCCCATTCCGTAGTCGATGATCGCAATTGATGTCATAATAAACGCTGGTCTGTCGTGGCTGTTGATTGTGCCACGTTTGCTGGAGGGGACGTGTGGAAACGGCTGCCTGGAGGCAAGGAAACGCTTCGTGTGTGCCTGGAGGGTTTCGAATCCTGTTTGTCAGAACTTGAAGTCGATGGTCATGGATTCATCTTCTTTTACGACCTGTTCTTTCATCTGTGGCGGCAGAACGTAACTGATACCGCCTGTGTTGACGATGTGTACCTTGTGCCTTCCGGGTAAAACGCCTTCGATTCCCTGTTGTGCGTCATACTTGAGTGTGTATTCGCCTTGAGCATTCGTAAAACCGGCTGAAGTTGCTGACGCATCTTTCATGGTATCAGTCCCATCCTTTGGAGCCTGGCGCGAGAATGTCACTTCGACATTCGTGAGTGGCTGACCGTTGAGTGTTACGACACCGCTGACGTAGGACAGATCGGGCAAACTTGCTGAGAACCACCATTTCATGAAGAAGAACAGGACGACAGCGAGTCCAGCGAGGCTCGCCCCGCCCCTGATGGCGAATTCCTTCATCGCTTGCTGTTGTTCCTGCTGGCGACGTTCTTCACGCGTCAGTGGAGCGGGTTCCGATGCCTTGCCGCGTTTCTGGTCGTAGTTGCGGTTTAGAGCATCTGATGCTGTGCCAGCGGTCATCATGCTGGCTGCTCCAGCAGCAGCTTCCAGGCCACCAGTCGATTTACTTTTCTTTTCTCGCTTTTTTCGTTTGTTGGCAAGCGTCGCTTCGTGCTCACGCATGAGTTCGGCAACCGAAGGCTTTGGTGCTTCGTCTTCTGGGGGCGATTCTATGGCTGTCATCGCAGGTTGAGAGCCAGCCAGCGCATCCATTGGATCAAATTCATCCGGTGAATCGAATTTGACAACCGCAGTGATTTCTCGCGGCATATCCACCAGGTCTTCAAGGGGATCTTCTGTGCTGGCCGTTTGGTCTGGTGATGGCTTCGCTGAAGTGTTTGGAACAACGAATGGTGTCTTGCATTTCGGACACCTGGCTTTCGTGCCCGCCATGTCGTCCTTGATTTTTAAGACGGATTCGCATTCCGGGCAGCAAAAACGGATGGTCATCGACCTGGCCTTAGACGTGAATTTCTGAGGGCGATATGAATTTGTGGGTACGAAAAGAACCGCAGCCAGGAAGCCGCGGTTCTTGAGTTTCTGAGGAAATCAGCAATCGTTCCAGTCGTCCGAAATCTGTGCCGTTAAGCCGGTGTGGCTATTGAGCGAGACGACTGGGAACGAGAACCGCAAGTAGTGTCCGGCTTAGAATCCGTTTCCTACTGGAATACCTTCAGCCATACTTCCCAGACGTTGCCATACTTCAAGCGAAACCGACTGGCTTACAGCTCTGGCCGAACCATCTGCGAGACCAACCTGGACAATACCATCGTGTGGTCCACCGGCGGATTCGAAGTATTCCAACTTATTCGGCGAACGGAATGTTGAGAACAACGTTGACGGACCACCCCACACCCAGCCGTCACTTGGAG
>CAYZYB010000774.1:0-3294 GCA_964481505.1 uncultured Planctomycetaceae bacterium
CTCACGCAATCTGCCTTTTGATCTCCGATTCACGAGGCAGCGGACGCATGGCTCCTGAACAAGATCAATGAGTTGTGTGTCAGGCAGACCAGATCCCATTCCTCCCTTCGTTTTCCCAAGGCCCCGCATGAGGAAACTGCGAAACCCGAGTCCCTGTTTGATCTGACCGAACACCGGTTCGATGATCACGTTTCGCCGAGCGTACTTGGCCTTGCCCTTATTTGTTCGATTCTGACGAACCATGTTCTCTTTCGCCGTCAGTTCTTTCAGGGACGGCCCCTTCACAGCGTCCGGAATCTTTGTAAGCCGAGCTTCGCGACGCCTTGGCCTTAACCTTTGTCCCGTCAAGCGACAATCGCCCCACATTCAACAGGCCCGCTCGAGATTTACGCCTCATTCCGCAGCTCGCCACCATCGAACCAAACACAAAATTCAACCTCAACTCAGAGCCCAATACTACGTCGAGCCTATGGTTTCCAGGTCGGGATGGGTTTCCGGACACGCGGCTAAGCGCTGGCTACTGCGCACATCCCACGTTCTTTTGGCTCGTGGTGCTTTGGGAATAAGATTGGAACGTTCAGCGTTGCAGGAGGTAGGCAAAACGAAGGGTATTCGTGGTTTTGTGCCACCTTGGACTCGTCCATATCTCGAAAACTGAACGAATTTTGGCGCTAAGACCACCAATGTGGTCGATCTTCGAGGCTTCAGGACTTCGGAAATCAGTGAATTTCCCGCATAGTGCCTTAACTTGTGGAGACTGGCTTGAGACAATGACACCTCAAGTGGAAACCGTCGACTGAGTGGGCTCGTGGAGAGCAAACTCAGTCGTTTTCTTTTTGGTAATTTAGTTTCTAGACGATCAGAACATGCCAAGGCACCTGACCTCACTTTACGACCTCACTCCGGACGAATTGCAGTCGGTGCTTTCGACTGCTGCCGACTTAAAAGCCAAATACAGGATGGGAGAACGTCCTCAACTGCTTCCGGGGCGAATCCTGGCACAAATGTTCGAAAAGCCATCTCTGCGCACACGAAACAGCTTTGAAGCTGCGATTGCGAATCTTGGCGGTTCCGGAATCTTTTTAACAACCGCTGAGGCTGGACTCAATGGTCGCGAATCCGTACACGACGTCGCAACCGTACTCAGTTCGTACAGCGACGTCATCACCATGCGAACTTTTTCGCAGCAGCTCATCGAAGACTTTGCAAGCTTCAGCAGTTGTCCCGTAATTAACGCGCTTTCTGATGATCGACATCCGTGTCAGGCTTTGACCGACCTGCTCACGATTCAGGAAACGCAGGAATCGCTCAGTGGTACCCATTTGGTCTTTGTTGGTGACGGTAACAATGTTTCCATGTCGCTTGCGATCGCTGCGGCCATGACAGAAATGAAGTTCACGCTTGCTGTGCCGGAAGGTTTCGAGTTTCAAGAGAGCTTCCTTGCCGAGCTTAGGTCTCGTTTTCCGGATGCTGACGTCGAGCAATTGCATAGTCCGGCAGAAGCTGTGTCGACCGCCGATATTGTTTACACAGATGTTTGGGCCAGTATGGGGCAGGAAGAAGAGGCGGAACGCCGCAAGCAGGCATTCAAAGCGTTCCAGGTAGATGGAAGCCTGATGAAAGAAGCTCCGTCAACGGCAAAGTTCATGCATGATCTTCCCGCAAAACGAGGCCTCGAAGTGACGGACGAGGTTATGGATGGTGAACAGAGCATCGTGTTTCAGCAGGCGGAGAATCGCATGCATTTGGCACGAGGGCTCTTTGCGTGGTTGTTGTGCCAGAACTGATGCCCATCTCTTCAGCTTCCGGCTCATCTGCAACACCACCGCGCGTCGTTTGCTTCTGAAGATCCGGTTCAGCTGTCTCGTAATGCCTTGAATTAAGCAGCAAAAATACAGTCATTTCTGAATGTCTTCGAAATCGCCGCATCACAGCACCTGACATGTGCCGCAGCAGCGCATACAGACTTGTCTTCTCCGGATCTGGCCATACCCCGACGAGACTCATATCAAATGAAAGCTTTCATTCATTATCAGGAAATGCCGTTTCCCATTCCTGTCGGTAGCCTGATTCGAATTGGATCCGCGCCAGGATGCGACATTCGCTTGCCCGCCGAACCCTTCCTCAGCCGTCACCATTGCTCGGTGACTCTACTGGACAACAAATTGACTGCGGTCGATCTTCGCAGTTCTCACGGCACAATTGTCAACGGAAATCTGTTACCGGAAGGAAGCCCGGCAACTCTGCAGGATGGTGATACACTGCGTCTGGGCGAAACTGAGCTGACCGTACAAATTATCGAGTGACCACACACCGCTTGGCCACTACTCTGCTGATAACGGTACAGCAAGTTGGCTATTGAGACGTTGTTTGGCGTCCCTGATGGGGTTCGTGTCTTTAGGTTCAATCTTGTCGCCAGTTGTGTCCGAGAAGCAGCGACGTGGGCAGTCTTGATTCATCGCCACGCAGAATCTCACGAATCTTATGCCGCGAATGATGAAACCGCCGAGCCATCTCCCGAGTACTCATTCCATCGCGATGAGCTCGCTGAATCTGTTCGTAATCGTTCACCGCAAGCATTTCTGGCCCAAAAAGCCCCCTTGCAAATTCGCCACCATCTTCGCAGGTCCCATACGGTGGGGCTGTTTTCCATGACGATCTCCAAACGCGCACAGCAGAAAGAACGAAAAGGGCATTCGAGTTGCCGGGAAACCGTCAGCTGTTTCTTTGCGTCTGGTCATCACCACAAATGATGTTCACTTTGCCAACGAGAACACGGACTACTGAAGAAACGCACTGTCCCGGTTCCATTGATTCTTTAGTGGCATCCATGCGTTAGCATCTTATAACCTGAACGTACTTGACCAAGAGCTTTCTGCCATACTGTTACCCGATGCCTGCACTGCTGAATTTCACCATCGCCAAGCTGGGTGGCAGTCTTCTTGATCTTCCGGATCTGCCGCGGCGCATTTCGTTGCTGCTGGATCAGTTCGACGTGAATCCGGCGGTCATCGTTGTTGGCGGCGGTGAGATCGCGGAGCGCGTTCGGCTATGGCAGCGGATGCACAAATTTTCTGACGATGTCGCCCACGACCTTGCCATTGAGGCGATGAACCTTAACGCAGGTTTGCTGGTCGCTTCCGACGATCGGCTGCAACTGGTGGAGAATTCCTCTGAAGCGATGGAGCTCTCGGATCACGCGGTTGGTGTGTTGAATGTTTCTGCGGCAATCCGACGGCTTGAAGAAACCCTGCCGCCATTGCCACGTTCGTGGGACATGACCAGCGACTCGAT
>CAYZYB010000775.1:0-3292 GCA_964481505.1 uncultured Planctomycetaceae bacterium
AAAGTCCCATGCCTCCTCGCCAAACTCGGCATCTTGTAAAAGAGGGCGGCCCTGGGCCCAAGTCGTCGATGGACTTCGATGGCCGCTCCGATTGTTGCCTTCGTTAGCTTATTCAGGTCGTCCATTGGACACCTCCCATGGTGAGGATTTTAAAACGTAGAGTCGCGGAGAGCGCAGAGAAAATGCTCGGACAGGAACTCTGCGTCCTCCGCGACTCTGCGTTTCTATCTTTTTGAAACCTGCTCACTTTAATTCTGCTTCTTTGTGAGCCTTTTTACGCTTCTCGCGTTCCGCTTTTTTTATCGCTTTGTCGACGGGGAGTCGGTTCATCGGTGACACCGGGGTCGTCCTCAACACTCTTGGCACCGTAACTGTTTTGCCCTTGATGTCGAGTTGCATCTCGTTCAGGCGAGTGTGTGGTACATTGGATACCTCCCGTGGTGAGGATTTTAAAACGCAGAGCCGCGGAGAGCGCAGAGAGAATGCTCGGACAGGAACTCTGCGTCCTCCGCGTCTCTGCGTTTCTATCTCCGAATCTGCTCACTTTGATTTTGCTTTTTGGCGAGCCTTTTTACGCTTCTCGCGTTCCGCTTTTTTCTTTGCTTTGTCGTCGGGTGTTGGTTCGTCGGTGACTCCGGGGGCCATTCTCAAGGCTCTTGGCACCGTAACCGTCTTGCCTTTGATGTCGAGTTGTTTGACGATTTCGATTTGTTTGGCGATCTGGCCGGGTTCGGCGGTGTTCGCTCCGGGGATGAATTCTCCGAAAGGACGGCCGATGACTTCGAGGTCATACTGCATGAGATCGCGCATCTGGTTTAGGCGAGTGGCGTGGGCTTTCTTATCAGCCAGGTTTTTCATTTCTTTTGGATCACGCTGCAGGTGGTAGAGTTGATCTTCATCGAAGAAACCGGGGCGATCTGCACCTCTGACTCCGATGCCTAAACGCCCGATGTAGGACATGGCTTTGGGTAGGTTTTGTGGCGCGGCACGTTTGATGGCGGCGACCTGTTCTTGGGTGCGGCGAACGGCGATGTAGGACCAGTCTTTCGTGACCGTTGCGCGGGCGGATCCCATTTCGAGATAAAGATGATCCCGCCAATCTTCGGCTCGTCCGTTCTTGAAGAAAGGAGTGAGACTGCGGCCATCGATTCGGTATGACTGCGGCTTCTGTGCCTGTCCCAGTTCGAAGAATGTGGGGACGAGGTCGATATTCTGCACGAGTTCTTCACACACCTGCCCGGCCGGGATTCCGTTTGGCCAGCGCATGATCATGGGCACCTGGCAAGCACCGTGTGAAAAGACGGATGCTTTGCCATCGCGACCGTGATCCGGTGCAAAAATCACCAGCGTGTTGTCATCGATTTTAAGTTCCTTGAGCTTTCGGAAGATCGCTCCAAGCGAATCGTCGATCCACGCTTCTCCGGCGACATGGCTATCGGGATCGAATCCTTTTTCAGTGATCGTTTTGAGAAGCTCAGCGCGCGGTGTCATGACCTCCGGAAGACTTTTGAGTTCTCCTTCTCCGGTGATGAGCGGGTGATCCATGGATTTTCGCCAGGACTTATCCGGGCCGTGTAGCAGGGTGCTGCAAAGATGAAGGTAGAAGGGGCCGTCCTTGTTTTCTTCAATGAATTCCAGAGCTGCCACCGTTGTCCATTCCGGGTTGTGGGTGGAATAGGGCTTCCGCACGTTTTCCGGGTAGACGTTTTTCGCCCACGAAAAGCCCAGCGTCTGCAGGTAACGACGCATCCAGAGTTCGTTGTGCTTGAACTGAGCTGATGATTCAGGTCCGGGACTGGCGTCTTTGGGAATGTTGATCCATTTGTTTTTCCCTTTGTAGAACTCCGGAAAATCCAACTCCGACGTGAGATGAAACTTTCCGACAAATCCGGTGGTGTAACCGGCTTCGCGCAGAACGTTTCCGACGTTCATGTTGTCGCGTTCCAGAGCGACATTGAAATTGGGAAGCCCCTGATTCTGCTTGCCGCCAACCGCTTCGGCGTAAAGTTCGCTGTGCGAGTTACCAGCAAACCGACCGGTCAGGAAGCTGTATCGAGATGGAGTACAAACCGAACTGCTGACGTAGGCGCGAGTGAACTTCATTCCTTCGGCTGCCATGCGGTCGAGATTGGGCGTGTACGTATCACCCCCAAACGCAGCGATGCTCGACGGGTTCTGATCGTCGATCAAAAACATGATGATGTTCGGTCGCTCTGCTGCAGCGGCTGTGTTAGCCATTGCTGACAAACAGCAGATCGAAAGTGTGAGGAAGGTTTTCATGGGAGGTCTCTCAGCGTCCGTACTTCGGGAAGATGGCCGGGGTAGGAAATCGTTCTTCAAGATTGTCACCACTCAGATATTCCTCGCGCGGCACGTTGACCTTGGGCCAACTGCCGGGGCGGACACGGACGACTCGGCCTGGGCGGATGCCTTCGATGATCAGGTCCGTTTCGAAACGGATTTGGATTCCGCTGCTTCCCAAAGGCGCATCGCCGTCCGTTTTGATGACATCGCGGATCGGCCCTTTGCAGGCCATGTGCCCCGGACCATAAGCGCCGTGAGTGTGCTTCAATGTGGTCTCGACCGAATTCATGAGGGCCGGTTTGCCTTTCCGGAAATCGGCGTAGAGCGATTCGTCCATACCGCCGAACAACGTCGCAGTCACCTTCGCGCGGCCGAACTTGCCGTACTCAACATCATCGACCCAGGCAGGCATCCAGCGACTGCGGATGAATGCTTTATGCGTCTCGGTCTGAAGGCGGGCGGCGCGCTTGATTGCCGTGTCGTCAAGCCAAATGTCCGAAATGTGAAACTGAGTGAACACGTCGTCTGTCGTGGGCTTCCAACTGATTCCCAGCAGGACTGCCTGATCATCGAGAGACTTCTTTCCGCTGGCAGGCCAAATGCCGTCAACGATCAGCTCCTCGACTTCGACACGTTCGCGGCCCCGCCAGATGCGGGTGGCGGCATCGAACGTCATCGTTTCGTCACCAACCTTGTCGCTCGCGCCCGCCTTCGGTTCGCGGCTGGCGACAATCATTCCCTGGTTGTTACTGACATTCACTTCCTTCAGCTTCCAGATTTTTCCTGTTCGCTGGCAGTGACTGGGCTCGTCTTCCAGCAGCAGGACGTGGTTCTCGGCGGGGAAGATACCGGTACCACGGTAGTGATTCGCGTCTTTCAACTTGTTATCGACTGGCAACACCGGCACGACGGAGATCCTGGGGTCCGGCGGCAGAAAAGCGTGGACGTGTAGCACGGTGCCGAGTGGAATATCTCGGAGATCCGCGGG
>CAYZYB010000776.1:0-3291 GCA_964481505.1 uncultured Planctomycetaceae bacterium
GCGAAGGCCAGCAGGTATTGTTCTTTACCTGTCATCAGCATCTGGCCGAAATGTTTCAACGCAAGCAGATTGAACCGCTATGGCTGCCAGGGCACAAGGTGGCGTACGACCTCAGTAAGCCCGAAGACGAAGCTGCGGCGTTCATTGGTGCTGACGGGTTACAATCACGGATTGAAGAAGCCAGTGCCGGCACATCAGAGCTGGATGCGAAAGGCGGACGCCTGTTTCACCCCAACGCAGATGAACTGTTTGAGGATGATGGCGAACCTCAGCTTAAGCCGGATGTTGATCCTGCAGCGAGTGAGGCCACCAAGGAAACCGGCAGTACTGCCACGATTCATAAAAAAGCGGAGTAACTTCTGTTTGTCGTGGCTTGTCGTCTACGCGACGTTAAGTTGTTTGATCTGTTCGATCAATGCCAGCACCGGTTCGGTTAGCAATTGACCTTTGCGCCACATGAAGACGATTTGTCGGCGCCCCAGCTGCTTTCGTAACGAACGCGTTGTTAGATTGCTGCAAAGTGTTCCGGTCTGCCGCCCGGCCAGAATTCCAACGCCCATGCCAGCTCGAACACAGGCAATCGTATACGCGCTGTTGTCTGTTTCTACTGCAATGTTTGCCTTGAGCCCTTCGCGATGAAGTGCCTCATCCAGAGCCGTACGGCCCTGAGTTCCTGGAGCGGTGACGACGAGCTCGTGTTTCACGAGGCTTTTCAGGTTGACGGTTTTCGACTTCGAAAAAGCATGGTCCTGACTCGCAACTGCCAGGAATTCCACCATGTAAGCCGGTTCGTAGTGAATCAGCGGTGACTCCTGCTGAAACCCGGCGGCGAGACTCATCGCGATGTCAGTTTCTCCTGCCAGCAACAACTCTTCCGCCCGCGCGCCATGGCCATGGCGAATCACCAGACGGTTCGCGTGTTGCTCACGAAAACGCGCGATCGGTGCGGCCAGATCTTCCAGCAACATTCGGACACCAGTTACGATTCGAATGGTTTCTTCTGAATTGGATTTCTGAACAACATCGAACGTCGACTCCAGCTGCACCAGGATTTGGTCGACTGCTTCGTGAAGCCGTTGTGCAGCAACTGTCGGTCGAACCCGGCGACCAGCGCGTTCGAACAGGCGAATGTTATAGGCTCTTTCCAGAGCTTGTATGTGTTGCCAAACAGAGGGTGTGGATAGATGGGATGACTGCGCCGCTGCAGTGTATCCCCCACATTCCATCACCAGGCGAAACGTCTGCAATTGCTGAATGCTGACGTTGGAAGAGCGGAAAGACGTTTCGTCCTGAATGGCCATAACCGTTAGGGAATTCTGAATGATGGTTTAGTTCTGTTTAATTGTTCTTAATGTACTCCACGATACAATGTGGAAGTAGCAAAGCAAATTGACTGCCCGGTTCTTAAAGTTTCACAGGCACCTCAATGAACCAACCCATCGCCACCCGTCAGAGATTCTGGCTGGTGTTCCTGCTGTTCTTTCACACGGTGAACACCTACATGGACCGGGTGTGCATTTCGTCTGCCAAAGACGCCATGCAGCGAGACATCACGGGGCTGGACGACCAAATGATGGGCTATGTCTTTGGCATTTTCGCCATCGGCTATGCTCTGTTTCAGATCCCGGCGGGATGGTTCAGCGACAGAGCCGGGCCACGCCATGCGTTGACGATCGTCGTGATTATCTGGAGCATCTTCACGGCGCTCAGTGGAGCCGTCTATACAGCGATCAGTTTGCTCGTGGTGAGGTTCCTGTTTGGCGTCGGCGAAGCAGGCGCGTATCCGGGCGCGACGCGAGCACTTTATAGTTGGCTGCCCGCCAAAGAACGCGGACTTGGACAGGGCATTTTTCATTCGGGAGCGCGCGTTGGGGCCGCATTCTCGCTGCTGGTGATGCCGTGGGTGATTGGCAGCATCGGTTGGCGATCGACATTTGTGGCGAACGGTGTTGTCGGACTGATTTGGGGAGCGGTCTGGTGGTTTTGGTACCGCAATGAACCTTCAGAGCATTCGAAAGTTAACGAAACTGAAGTAGAACTCATCCGAGCCGGGCTGGAAGAAGAATCGGCGAACGATACAAAGGTCCCTTATATTCAAGTGGTGACATCGGCGAACGTGTTGCTGGCGATGTTTCAATACGCGGCCAGCAACATCACGTTCTTTATCAGCATCACGTGGCTGCAGCCGTATATTAAGGGGCAGTGGGGTGCTGAGTATGGATATCTGGCATCACTGCCGTTGCTGTGTGGCGCTGTCGCGCTGTGGGTTTCCGGCTATGCGGTGACCTATCTGCACAAGCGAGGTCTACCGGTGCTGTCACGTCGTTTGCCAGCGATGGTCGGCTATTCGTTGGGGGCCATTGGCTTGTTACTGTGTACTCAAACAGCTGAGTCGGATTCGATCTGGATCTTCATCGCCTGTTTTTCGTTGGCGACCTTCGGAGTGGAAATGACACTCAGTCCAAGCTGGGCGTTTTGCATGGACATCGGTGGTTCGCGATCCGGTGCCGTTTCTGCGGCGATGAACATGGTCGGTAATATGGGAGCTGCCGTGAGCGCTGTGGCGTTTCCGTTCTTTGTGGCGAACGTCACAATTCCGGGGATCGCCGAACAGACGGGTACGGCAAATTCGTTTTTCGTATTCGCAGCGGGGATGAACGTGCTCGCGATCTTTGCATGGATGTTCATGAACCCACAACGCGAACTCAAAGAGATCTCCAAAGAAGCGTTACACAATCGTCTGGCACTTTTCGTCGGCTTGATTGTGCTGGTCATCAGTGCGTTGATCTACACGAAGTTTCTGATGCCTAAGGCGGAGTTAAAAAAAGACGGCGCGTCAAACAAGGCGGCGGTGCCTGTGTTGTTGTGCTGCTTGAGTCACAGGGCGTCGCGGGTGGCTGTGCGATTTTCAGGAGAGCTGGCATGACGAAACTGAAAGGCGTCGCCGTGGGCGCAGGTTACTTCAGTCAGTTTCATTTCGATGCGTGGAAACGAACCGACGGCGTGGAGTTGGCAGCTGTCTGCGATGTGAACGCAGATGCGGCTGGCAAGGCTGTTGCAGATTATGACATCGGTGGAAGTTATACCGACTTCGAAAAAATGCTGGATGAAGAGAAGCCGGACTTCGTCGACATCATCACACGACCGGATTCTCATCTGCAACTTGTTCAGCAGGCTGCGGAACGAGGCATTGCCACGATCTGTCAAAAGGCACTGGCGCCGACGTTTGCCGAAGCGCAGCAGGTTGTCGAGGCTGCGGAACAGTTCAATGTTCCGCTGATGGTGCATGAG
>CAYZYB010000777.1:0-3288 GCA_964481505.1 uncultured Planctomycetaceae bacterium
ATCCTGGACGGCTCGTGCATCAAAAATATTCGTTGATGATCCGTTGTAAGCAACGTTCCAGGCGAAGTGCCATCCGGTCTTGTTTTTGATTCCACCGCTGAGGCGAACGCCCTGGTTTTCGTTAGGTCCTAGCGACACCAGGTTGGCCTGTGGGAAGCTCGGAAGGGTAAATGCATCCGGAAATATGACGTTGTCACCGCGTGAACTGTCAGCAATTCCAAGCAGAGCCAGTTGATCAAATGTCGGCGTGGTGCCCTGGCCAAACACTCCACTCAGAGTGCGTGTTTTGGTTCTGGTGTAGTCTATGTTGAAGTAATGATCATTCGCATTCTGCATGCCCGTGATGGCCCGCTTGAACCAGACGCCGTCTGAGTTGTAATGCTGTTCGAACATGTTCTCGTATGGCGAGATCGTTGGGTGCGGCTGAAACGACGGCACTCCGGGACCGGCAGAACCCGGATAGCCTGGCGGCGGACCGGCGGAATATGCTGGCGCACCTTGCGGCGGATAGCCGGGCATATTCTGCGCTGAAGCTTCTACAGCCATCGTGATGGCCAGTACAAGCAGCAGGTGGGTTTTTAAACGGTGCCAAATCCGCATTGATCTATCCTTCAGAAGCCACGGTTTTTGTTGGCTTTTGGGTCTCACGCCAAGTGAAAGTTGTCGGCATCACGTACCGACGGACCTTGCGCACTGAGACAATTCTGTGGATAGTATCGGTCAGGCAATTTGTGAAACTGGAGAGAATATTCCGGTAGTACCGATTTTTCGGCGTGTAACGAATGTTCGGACTGTGCAACTCATTTTGCCAGCGTGCTGATGAATTTGATCGGTCTAAATCCAAGGCGTAACGCTGCGTTCGAAGCGTAGGGCGTTCGACGTTGGGACCGCTGTGAAGCCGAATGCGTCGAGCGTATTCTTCGTCAGAAAATCGGACCGGGGAACCATGGGCAGAATTCTTCGTCGCCGATGCCCTGTGCTTCACTTAGTGTTGGCTGTCCGCTGGCTGTCGCGATGATGGATTCGAAGATTTGCCGACCGACATCTTCAACGCTGGTTCCATTCAGAATTTCGCCGGCGTTGAGGTCCATGTCGTCTCGCATGCGTTCGAACATGGGAGTGTTGGTGGCCACTTTGATCGTCGGTGACGGTTTGCAGCCGAAGCAGCTGCCACGACCCGTTGTGAATACGACAACCTGTGCGCCACTGGCGACTTTTCCGGTGATCGATGCCGGATCAAAGCCGGGGCTGTCCATGATCACGAAGCCCTTTTCCGTGATTGGTTCGGCATACTTGTAGACGGCTCGCAGTGGCGATGTACCGGCCTTCGCGATGGCCCCCAGCGACTTTTCATAGATTGTCGTGAGGCCTCCGTTTTTGTTACCGACGGAGGGATTGTTGTCGATGGATGCGTCGTAGCGACGTGCGTAGTCTTCCCACCAGCGAATCCGTTCCAGCAGCTGTTCACCGACTTCCGGTGTGACGGCGCGGCGAGTGAGCAAATGTTCTGCTCCGTAGATTTCTGTTGTTTCGGAGAGGATTGTTGTCGCGCCGTGAGCTACCAGAAGATCGCTGGCGACGCCGACGGCGGGATTGGCCGTGATGCCACTGTTGCCATCGCTGCCGCCGCATTCCATCGCGACTTTCAATTCGCTGATGGGAATTGGAACACGTTCGACGTCGTTGGCTCGAGGCAGCAGCTCTCGCAAAACAGCCGCAGCTTTCGCCACAGTCTTGCGGACTCCGCCGACTTCCTGAATGTTCAGCACCATGGGCAACGATTCGTCGGGTTCGCTGATTCCACCCAGCTGCACCAGTGAATGTTGGCCTTCCAGGTGAGTTGCCTGCGCCGTTTCGCAACCAAGTCCCAGGACAATTCGTGCGCCGATGTTGGGATGATTTGCGAAGCCCGCCATCGTGCGATTCAGTTGTTGATGATCTTCGCTGTTGAAGGCCAGTGCACAGCCGTCTTTGTGAACCAGTGCAACGATTCCATCGATGTTGGGGTATTCGGAAAGGTCGGTTTCCGTCAGTTCCTGGGCGACATATTTGGCCGTGGTTGCCGAACAATTGACCGTGCTGATGACCGCGACATAATTCCGCGTCCCCACACTGCCATCCGGTCGACGGTAGCCCAGAAACGTTCGTTCTTTGGCAGGCCTGGGTGGGATGTGAAGTTCTGTCGAAAACGCGTAGTCCAGTCCCGGTTTTGTCGCCAAAACATTATGGACATGGACGTGGTCTCCGGTTGAAATATCGTCGGCTGCGTAGCCGATCGTTTGGCCGAACTTCACGATCGGCTGACCTTTGGAAATCTGTGATAATGCCACTTTGTGGCCAGCGGCAATGGTTGAAGTCGGCGTGACGGAAGAATCGTTCACACTCACACCGACATCCGCCGGCAGGGTGGATGTGGCAACGGCAATGTTGTCGATTTGATGAAGTTTCAGCAGAAGTTTGCGTTGGAATTCAGTCAAGATGCTGTCCGATTCACGGAATGTGTGCGAAAATGCGCCGGCGGCGTGACGGTTGCAGTTTCGCAGCGATGATTGTCGAACACAGATGTTCGCGAACTGTTGATCCGTAATGAAGCGTAGAGTTTATATTCTTTTTTCAATCTCAGAATGATCATCCCATGTCCTCCGGCTCATCAACGCCAAACCTGAAAGCCCTAATCGCGAAGTATGTGTGGTTGGTTTTGCTGATCCTTGTTCATCTTCCTTTCCTTGGTCTCGAACTTGTTCGTCTCTGGAACCTGGAGCACTACCAGTTTTTTCCATTCGCCCTGGCGGCCTTTGGCGTTCTTGTCTGGACTCGACGATTGCCTGGAGCGTTTCAATGGTCTCCGTTTAATTGGGGGCTGGTTGTCGCTGATCTGGCTTTGTTGTGCGGCGCATACTACTTGCAAAGTCCGTTGCTGGCTTACGCGGGCTTCGTCGTGCTGATGTGGGCCGTTTGTCGAGCGTTTTCGGACGTGCATTTTGAAAGGTCGCTGGGATATCTTATTTTGTTGCCGGCGATCACTTTGCGTTTGCCGGGGCAACTTGATCTCGACGCCATCCACTGGCTGCAGCGAGTGACGACCGGCATTGCCAGTCGCGTGTTGAATTACTTCGGCTACCTGCATCTCCGCCTGGGAAACGTGCTGGAGTTTCCGGGGAAGCGATTTCTCGTTGAAGAAGCGTGCAGTGGTGTGCAATCGCTGTTCACATTGCTGTTTTTGGCAGCCGTGATCGTCTGTGGATATCGGCGCAAATTGTTTCACACGGTGCTGGTTCTGTTGAGTGC
>CAYZYB010000778.1:0-3278 GCA_964481505.1 uncultured Planctomycetaceae bacterium
AAGCAGAGCAATCAGAAACGGCCGGTGGTTACGCCAAAGAAATGGACGAAGACTTCTATCGTCGGCAGCGCGAAGCAATGAAAAAAGTTATTGCAGAATGCGACATTGTGATCACAACGGCCGCCATTCCCGGCAGGAAAGCTCCCGTACTGGTCACCACGGAAATGGTCGAAGCCATGGCCCCCGGATCAGTAATTGTCGATCTGGCCGCCGAACGTGGTGGCAACGTTGAAGTCACATCCCCCGGCGAAACGATTGATCACAATGGCGTGCAGATTCTTGGCCCATGCAACGTTCCGTCGGATGTGCCTGTTCATGCGAGTGAAATGTTCAGCAAAAACACGGTGACATTCCTGCAACTGTTGATTCAGGAAGGCCAACTGAATATCGATCCGGAAGATCAAATCATCAACGAAACTCTGCTAACACGAGGCAAACAGGTGGTGAACAACCGGGTGCGTGAGTTACTGGGAATGGAACTCATACCCGAAAAACAGCCCGAGCCTGCCGGGGCTTAGGAAAAAACGTTTGCCGCGGCGAGTGTTTGCCGAACAACCTAAAACGTCGGCCCCATGTGTGCTTCGAACATCTGCCTGCGTTGATTAAGTCCGTCCAGAAGATCCCGCCCCGGCGTTGAAGTGGAATCCTTCTTCTTCGGCGGCTTCGGCATATCCGCGGCCATTCGTGAAGCACTTGAAGGTGGTAATTGGTAATGACTCCGCTCCGGCGGTTGGGGCACCGATTCCGCCTGCTTAATCACCGCAGAAGTCTCCGACTCACCCGGCAACACCAAACAGACCAGCAGTCCCAGAGCGCAAACAACGGCCGCCGAACTGCCAACTTTCCATCGCCACGCTCTTGCAGCAGACGCCATGCTGACACTGCACTCAGCCATCACACGTGCTTTGAATCCGGCAGACAACTCGGGAATCGGAGCGCTGTCCTGGATCAACTGGTGTTCCGGGAAGGTTGGATCGGGAATTTGAAGGTTTGCGTCTTTGGTCATCGTTTCGTTTGGTAGGCAGTGAAAGACCCGTTGATAACAAGTCTGGTCGGATGGAAGAGCATTCCGTCGCTGGGTAATCAGTTCTGTGTCACGCGAGTCCGAGTTTTTTTCTTTTGGCGAGAAGCCTGCTCGGTCGGCTGATTCTCCTGAATCACGGGCTCAAGCTGGCGTTGCAGTTTTTCCATGGCATACCGATAGCGGCTGGCCACTGTATTTTGAGATTTCCCGAGTACATCGCCGATTTCAGCAAATGTCAGGTCTTCCCAATGTTTGAGGATAATTACTTCGTACTGTGGCTTCGGAAGCGTTCGCAGAATTCGTTGGACATGATCCGCGGTCTCTTCTCGCTGAATCAAAAGTTCCGCCGTGTCGCTTCCACACTGCGTGTCCATTTCGCCAAGACTCTTGGTTCTGCGTTTTTGAATGATTCGCAGAGCTTCGTTCCTGACAGCTCGAATTAAGTAGGGCCAGGGAGCATCTGCCTGTGCGAGCAACTTAGGTTTGCCCGCAATTCTGGAAAAAGCCCCCTGAACCGCGTCTTCCGCATCCGCCTGATTTCCGGCCACCCCCGTCGCCAGGCGAACCAATCGCATGGCTGCGACGTCAAAGAGCTCACCCAACGCCCGTTGAGGATCCTGAGTCAATCGATTGACGCAGGAGCGAAACGCGCGATGGAAATCTGTGTGGGATGAATTAGACACGGCACTCTTTCGGATACCGGAACTCAGAATCTTTGTCTGAAAGAAATGGAAAAAAGTCGGAGAGTGTGTATTTTTCCCCGAACGGCTTACCAAAATGTCCGCACAAACGGCGAATACATGGCGTTTCACCGAATCAAAGCAAACCTAGTCTACGAACAATAGCGGCTGAAAAGCCACCCGGAATACCGCGGACTCTGGTTCTGTCATATCCCGGTGCCCTGTCTAACGGTGCCTCCGGTAATTCATCCGGCAAAATTCATCAATTTGACCTCATTCTGATCAGGATCTAACGTGTTTGACACTGTTGCTGTTGTTGGTGCTACCGGTGCCGTGGGAACTATCATTCTGGAATTGCTGGAGCAGCGAGAGTTTCCCGCAAAGACATTCCGCCTGCTGGCGTCCGCGCGCAGCGCAGGAAAACAAATTAAGCTGGCCGGTCAAACCATCACCATTGAAGAACTCACCCACGACTGCTTCGAAGGCATCGACCTGCTGATCGCCAGCACGCCAGACGACACGGCTGCCGAATACCTGCCGTCCGCGGTCAAAGCGGGAGCGAAAGTGATTGACGAATCCGGATTCTGGCGAATGAATCCCGAGGTCGCGTTGGTGGTTCCGGAAATCAATCCGGAAGCCGCGTTGAATGCCAAAGGCATCATCGCCAGCCCCAACTGTTCGACCACTCAAATGGTGCTGGCCATGAAACCACTCCACGATGCGTCAAAAATCACCCGCGTTGTCGTCAGCACTTACCAGGCGACAAGTGGTGCAGGTCTTCAAGGTAACACGGACCTTTCCGAAGGCACCAGAGCGGCGCTTGATGGAACTGCCTACGATTATCAGGCGTTCACACATCCGATTGCCTTCAATGCGATCCCGCAGATCGGCGGCCACAAAGAAGACGGTTACACAAGTGAAGAAATGAAGATGGTGTACGAGACTCGCAAGATTCTCGGCGACGATTCCATCATGGTGTGCCCGACGTGCGTTCGCATCCCCGTATCCAACTGCCACAGCGAGAGCATTCTTGTCGAAACGGAACGACCGATCAGTGTTGAAGAAGCAAAGGAACTCTTTGCAAAGACACCGGGAATCCAGGTGGTGGACGATCTCTCCACAAGCACCTACCCCATGCCTTCGAATTGTTCCGGCAGCGACGATGTCTTCATCGGTCGTATTCGCAAGGATATCTCAAAGCCCAACGGCCTGGCTTTCTGGTGCGTCTCCGACAACCTCCGCAAAGGTGCTGCGACGAACGCCGTGCAGATCGCAGAACTGCTCTCTGAACACGCTAGCTAACTCATTCTGCAAACAGCAAAGTCCAGATCAGCCGTAGGAATTCGGCGGAATTCCCCGGCGGCCCCGGACTTCTGGTGAAGTGAACCATCCAGCTTCTTAAAGCTGTTCGGCACTATGCTCCTCCCGGCGGAGGAGTGCCATCCTTCGGTTGAAACCCTTTGCTCTGTATCGGAGTTATTTTGCGATACACCACAAACTGTGGTTCGCTGCTGCCGAGTCCACCATCGAGCACCCCACGGACGACGGTCAGGTTGCTGCGGTTGATATGATAG
>CAYZYB010000779.1:0-3275 GCA_964481505.1 uncultured Planctomycetaceae bacterium
CGCCAGCAGAGCCGCCGGAGTCAACCCGCAATCGGGCGACATCGCTATTTTCGTCCGCGAGTTTTCGTACCTGAAACCAGCGGATCAGCACCGTGACAGCTTTATCAAACATAACTATCTGAAGAACTCCGGCAACAACCAGTACTCGACGTTTGGGCGTTCGGATGTCGCGATCGCTTTGGCGGACTACCGATCTCAGTACAACCGCTGGGAGCGGAGCAAGCGGGACGTCATCGGAGTCCTTGCCGGAAGATCATTCGCAGGTGGAAAGGAAGAGTCCATCAAGCCTTTGCTTTCACAGATCGACATGATGCGAGAAGCCTTGCGCGACGGCCGGAACAGTTTGCCCGCAGCGGGCGGCAAATGGCCCGAGATCATGACTGTTCTTGCAGGCCCAACAGTCACAGCTCAACATCAGGCCGCTCAGAAAGTTGTGACCGACGACGAATTTGTCGACGAAGAACCGGGAGGCCCGACGGTACGTGACATTCAAAGGCAGGTCGGTGAAACGCTGTTCGATCGCGTCAATGAAGAACAGAAACTGATTTCGTATCTCGTGGCGACAATGCTGGAAGCCAATCCACCACGTCTGGAAGCATGGTTTGACCTCAAGCTGAAACGCAGTCAGTTTCCGGAGCTGGCCGAAGACCTGGCACTCATCGACGACATTCGAAGAATTCTGCAGAAGCTAAGAGGCGAAGACGTTTAGCGCCGTTGCCGTCGCTTAGCAGCACGTCTTGCAGCAAATATCCGCCCCTCAGTCGCCGACGGTCGCCCGAGGTCGCTTGAAACTCGTTCGTTCTCGACGTATTCCGGCAATTTGTTAGACTATTTGAGCGCGCTGCACACTCGAGCGAAATTGTGGTGCAAGCGGAAACTTTGCGAGCAGATCCTGTTCGCGGCCATCGGGAAACTGATTCGAGGCATCCGGAATGGGAAGAAAATGGGGAAAACGGCGTGACGACGGCGGCAGCATGCTGGCCTCCGTTGTCATCATCATTCTCGGGACTGGATTGTGCTGTTTCCTGTGTCTGCTGGAAAGGTCCGATTTCAGCGATTTCATGCTGATAGCGTTACCGATCGGCGGGCTGATTACCATCGGACTAATCGTGGTTTACCGTTACGGTCGAGGCGATTCCGGAAGCCTGGCGTTCTGGCACTCCGCCGCTTCCAACCACTACGACGACAGCATTGCCGCCCAGTACCGTCCTCGAAAGATCTCCGACAGTCGGGCGAATGCTCCGGTGGGGTCGAACAAACCAATCACCGCACAGGAGGCTCACGAAATTCAGGTGACGAGCTCCAACACGTGGGTGCCATCGAAAGGTCGCGGCAAGGAAGACTAACCCGGAGCCTCCGCGGTTACTCGTCTGAAATCACCGCACTGTCACGTTCGACACGATCGATGCCAACACCTTCGCCACGGTCCGGCGTTAACTGGTACACGCGATCTGCGTACCTCAGAAAGCTGTTCACATCATGGTGACTAATCATCAGCACCTGAAATCCAAGAGCTTTACCGGCATCGTGCACAATTTTCACCAGCCGCGGCACCAGATTGGGATGAAGCCAGCAGTCCTGCTCATCCAGCACCAGAAACCGACGATGCTGTTTTTCGTCCAACATCGTGACTGCAAACATTCTTAGCCCAACAGACACAACGTTTGCGACAGAACCGCCCTGACCCTTCATAATGTCTTCGACATGACCGTCACGTTCGATCGCGAATTCAACACTGGTCGCGTTGTTCTTGAATGACGCGTCGGCCTTAAACACAACAGGCTGCTCAAGCACTTCCTGGAGAGCTTTGGTGAGTGTCGTTTCGATCACGTTAAGTTCGTTGCGAAACAAATCGTTGCTGAGTTGCTCCAGCGCGTCTGTGACTTTGTCTGCAACAGCCAGGAAACCGTTCGTTTTCTCCAGCTGCTCGGTAATTTTCTCCCGCTGCTTTTGGATTTCATCCCGTTTGCCACGCAGCACGTCCAGCCGTCGTTCGCAGGCGCGAGGACTTTCCGGGATTTGCGAGTTTCCGTCGTCTGAGTTCATTGCTGAACTGTAAAGCGGTTGCCACACGTGTCAAACGGGGCTTTACCGTTTTACGATTCGACTCATTATGCAAGCCAATTGCCACGCACAAGGCTCAATGCTGTGCCGTCTTCAAGCCCGCGAACATTTTCTCAAACCCACCGCCGGTGATCGAACCGGCAAGCACCACGGCATCCGGCCTGGAATCGTCCCCAAGCTGCCACTCACCGCCGACGATTTCGCAGTCATCAATCAGAAAGCCTTTTCGACGCTGAATCGTCCAGCCCGACTCACAAACCCATGCCGGTGACATCACACCATCTCCCGTCAACAGCAACAGCTTACTGACATGAGCATCACCAACTGCAACTAAAACCCCGCCGACGATGCTCGTTAACTTGCCAGCGTTCTTTACCGAAACGTCTGTAAAGACAGACAGCAAACGTAAATCACCGACCAATGCCTGCAGCACCATACGCTGCTGTTCCGCGTTCAACGATTTGGCACGAACGCCTTCAGCACTGAGTTGCGTGACTCGATTCAGACACGCTGCATCAAACAACGCAATGGCTTCCTCGCGCGAACGACGAAAATAGCAGATCGTTTCGAGTACCAATTCCTCAACTTGCGGTTCCCACGAATGCTGCAATACCACCGTTTCCGCCAAACCGTTGAGAAACATGTCTGTTACGGTCGCTGATGGATCCAGATCCGGAGGCTCGAATCGCGCATCACTTACTGCGAGGGACGCCAGCAACGGGGCACGTTTTTCGAGCGGCAGTTGAGTCAGTAGGTCGGTTTGTTCGATCGCCGCAGAAGCATTGTCGGCAGTTGTGCAGACGATAGATGTCAGAAACGAATGAATTGAACGGACAGCCGCGGTAACCTCATCTTCGGTCGTGGTTGTCGCCAGCGACATTTTTGTTGTTCCGAAACTCAGTTTCAGATCAAGTCGTGCTTCTACGTCCTGCTGCCATTCGGTCACCTGCTCGGCTGTTGTCCCGTGAATATGTGTTGTGAAGAACAGCTCCAATTTCTTTGCGATCTCCTCGCGCTCTGAACGACCAAGCAATGTGGAATCATGAATTCGAAAACCAGCAGCGCGGTGATCGGCAAGGCACCGATAGAGGTAAACGCGGTCGTACTCGCTGCGAAGCGGCAGCACAGTGATTTCCTTCAGGCCAGCCGTTAGGGAGTCACGTGAAAGCGGGAAACGATGCAGCAGTTCCGTGAGTTCTGCACCATACACC
>CAYZYB010000780.1:0-3274 GCA_964481505.1 uncultured Planctomycetaceae bacterium
CAGAAAAGCAGCGAGCCAAACTGTCGGCTGCTTTTCATGCGGGTGGTTGTCATTGTTTGTGTCATATTGTTGCTGACTGTACGTGCCGATAGCCAAAGTCCTGGCGACATCGCGAGGACTTTCAGCACCACCGGTGGCTCCGATTATCCGAAATTTCTGACGAGTTTCGATACGTTATTTCGAAGACTGTTCTAATTTGCCGACGGTGATTCACCAACTACCGCGGCTCGAACCAGTGGCACGGGATTTTCCACTTTGCCACGCACGCGCTGGCCCTTGCCTTTGCGATCAAGGTCGCCGAGATCCTCACGTGCGTGTTCAGCAAGTTCGGTTAAACGTGTCACGATATTCGGATGCTTGTCTGCCACATTGTGCTCGCTGGCGATGTCGTCGACAACATTAAACAGCAGCGCGGTCGACGGTTTCCCCGGACGGATGTGAGGATGGCGTACGAAACTCCTGAGCGGTAGGAATAGCTTCCACGGCCCGCTGCGAACGGCCTGAAGTTGATCCAGGTGATAGTAATAGAAAGCCTCGTGCGGCGACTTTTCATTGGGGCCGCCCGTGATCAAAGATCGGATGTCTTTGCCATCGATGATACGATCCTGCGGTTCTGTGCCGCCAGCCATACGAGCGAACGTCGGTAGTAGATCCATCGTCGTTGACAATTCGCTGCAAACCGTTGCCGCTGCAACCTTGCCTGGCCACCACATGATCGTGGGCACACGAAACCCGCCTTCGCCGGTAGTGCCGATGCCGCCGTGCAACGGTAAGTTACTGCCACGTTTCATGTTTGTGCGGCTGCGCATCGGTGCACCGTTGTCGGATGTCCAGATCACCAGCGTTTGTTTGTCGATGCCAAGCTCGACCAGTTTGTCGAGCATTTGCCCGACCGACCAGTCGAGTTCTTCGATGGAATCTCCCCAGGTGCCGTTTTTACTTTTGCCTTTGAAGGCGGGACTGGCGAAGGCGGTTTTTGTACTGCCGGGCATCGCTTGCGGCATGTACAGGAAGAACGGTTTGTCCTTGTTCTGTTCGATGAATTGGTTCGCTTGTTCGGTATAGCGTTTCGTCAACAGGTCGCGATCAACGGGGGCTTCGATGATGGTTTCGTTTTCCATCAGCGGCAGTGGCGGCCAGAGCTCTCCGTTCAAGTGAAGATGTTGTGGCGACTTCGATCCGGCAACGCGCTTTCCAACGTCGGCCGTCATGTCGTCGCTGTAGGGAATGCCAAAGAAGAAATCAAAACCCTGACGTGTCGGCAGAAAGGCTGGCTGATCACCAAGATGCCACTTGCCGATGATCCCGGTCGAGTAACCACGATCCTTCAGCACTTCGGCAACTGTAACTTCATTGGGATTCAGCCCGTAGGGTGAAATGGGACGCAACACCTGCTTGTCACGATCGTTGTAGTGCATGCCAACTCGCTGCGAATAACAGCCCGTCATGATGCTGGCGCGAGACGGAGTACACACGCCTGACGAAACATAGAAGTGCGTGAACTTTCGTCCTTCCTTCGCCATGCGGTTCAGGTGCGGCGTGCGATGCAGGTCTCCACCGAACGGCTCAACATCGCCGTAGCCCAGATTGTCGCAGAAGATAACGATAATGTTCGGAGGTCGTTCGGATGACATCGCCTGCAGCGGAGTTGCAAACGCCAGCAACAGAAGTGCTGTGAAGCGAGTATGAAATGTGTTAGCCAATGGAGTCATTAGTGATTCCTCGTTTCTCCAGGATCGTTGGTCTGAGGCGTACTGCCCGTCGTAACGGCGAATTGTCCTGTCTGGTGCTTCCGAAGGTGGTCAGTGTAACCCACCGCACCGCTGACGTCCGCTCGTAGAAACACGGGCGACGACATTGTGCTGGCAGAAAACGGAGTTCATCTTTTTTATGCTGTGCGGGTCGAATCGGAGCTACGGGCTGCGAATAATTTCCATGCCGCTGATCAGCGATCTCTGGTCTTTGTCCCCTGCGACAAGCGTTAATTTCAGCGTATCGTCGACAGTGACATCGGAAAACTCTTTTACAATGCCGATCATCGCCCCTTTGGCCTCAGATCGAATACGGAAATCCGTCAGGACAATCTTGCCCTGTAACAAAACCGATTGCCGTCTATCACTCGATGTTTCTTCAGCGATTTCTGCGAAGTAAAGTCGCACGATGTAGCGGCCTGGTTTCAGGTCGTGCAGCGTCAACTCCTTGAGTCCCTCAACGGCCGACGCGGCGACCCACGGCCATGCGTCGCCACCGTTGATCCAGTTGCTGTGTCGGTAACGGTAGACCGGTTTTTCCGGTTTCGTTTCCACTCTGATTTTAGGCGACGGTCCGCCAACGGACGGATAGTCCAGCCACAGCGTTCCGTCGCGAGTCTTTCGATCGCCCGGGGCTCCAAAATTGAGGCCGATGCGTTCGATTGACCCAGGCTCAATTGAAGCGTCGCCCCACGATGACCATTGCTCGTGAGTTTCCGGCATGGCGAACATCGAAAGGGCCGTCGGAAGAGGATAACTGCACGTGCAGCCTTCGTAAAAGTACGGAACATTCAGCAGTCCGCCGGACGGAATGATACTGTTCGTGCAGCCGCTGCGAGGTCCACTGATGAAAACCGTCCCGCTCTCCAGAGTCTTGTCATAAAACGCAGCTGTGCCGGCTCGCAACGTGTAGAACATTCCATAATCGACTCCGCCGTCGCAGCCGTATGTTTTGGGAATCACTCGGGGTTCTTTCAGCTCGGTCAGCGGATTCACACGTTCGCCAGCGAGTGCGGGATCAGGCGGATTCGGAAGCAGCGCCTTCGTCTGGTGCGGAGCGTGGTAGTAGCTCTGCTGACGCGTCTTCAGATCCGGTGCTGGCAACGAATTTCGCAACGTCAGTTGTTCTGAACCGTCGAAGACTCGGCCCGTGTAAATGTCCGAAAGCACCGGCCGCATCAGTGGATAGTCGATCGACCAGTCGCCCTTGATTCGCGGCGCGTGCCAGTCTTTCGGCCGCGAGATCATGACGCCATTTGAAAAGACTGGCTGCGGTGATCGTTTGAAGTGAGAAAGCGTGTCGTCAAACCACAGCACGCCCAACGGAAAGCGAACCAGCGCGTCTTCGCAGTGAGCATAGCCGCCCTTGTAGTCAGCCGTTCCTGGCAATGCCCCAACGCGGCGGATCAATGCCTGGCCGTCGTTCGTTTTTGTCGCAACAAACTTGCCCGGATTCTGAGCATTCAGACTTTCCTCCGACGCCAGTCCGCTTCCCGGCTTGAGTCCCAGCACTGCGACACCGC
>CAYZYB010000781.1:0-3272 GCA_964481505.1 uncultured Planctomycetaceae bacterium
GGCGGTATCGTCTTCCACCAGGGAAAGAGTATAAGCGCTAACGGGTCGCCTTGCGCCTTCGGAATGTAATGACCAGCTCCTGTCCTGGCTCCGGATTTTTTCCGCTGAACCCAGAATTCTCAGCCATGGGTGACCAGAAGTCGGCGCCTCCGCGTTCACAGACTGCTATCGCGTGCTCCCGTGGTTGTTCTGGGCGTAGAACGGCGTCGTTTTGTGACGTCACCTTGATTCCGCAAGTTCCGTTCCGATTAGGCAGGCTGGTGAAGCTTCTCGGGCTTGTGGGGACTGCTGGCAATCGACATTAGGCAGCGTTCTACGATTGATTTTCTGATCAGTCTTCGCACCAAAGATTTTTGCCAGCGACCTTGCAGAACGCTCTATCGAATGCAGGTCTCGGACTCGTTCGCAGCCCGCCGTTCCTCGCACCGTGAGTTGCTGAGAAGACATTTCAGCGGCTTCGATAATGCACTGTGTGAGCTCATCCCACCGTGATGGTGTGAACAACCAGCCGTTTTCGTTGTGTCGCACAAGTTCCGGTATCCCGGCAACGCTCGGCGCAATCACCGGACGGCACTGCGCGAGCGATTCCATTAACGCGACCGGCAGGCCCTCCATGAGACTCGACATGACACAGACATCCGCGCGGCTGATTTCATCACGAACGACCGTTGGCGGTTGAGCGCCGCGGAAGTCCACCGTGTCAGAAAGCTCAAGTTCATTCGTTAACTGTTCCAGGTCAGCTCGCAGCGGTCCGTCTCCGATCAGCGTCAGATGTACGTTTGCTCCCGCCTTCGTTGCTTCTGAAATCGCATGCAACAAACCGCTATGCGCCTTCTCCGGAGCCAATCGCCCAACGGTCATCAACCGAAGAGGCGTGTCCACATGACGATGTACGTTATCGATGGCATCGAAGCTCTCGGCGCTCAAGCCGCAGCGGACGACGTGAAGCCTGGGCCATTGCTGAGTCGAACTGGACAGCATGGCCTGTGACCTGCCATAGTCAGAAACGCAGACAACGGCGTCTGCTGCCGCAATTTTTTTCGAAAGCTGATTCGCAGTGGGGTTGCCATAGTCTGAGAGTCCGTGGAGTGTGCAGGACCACGGAATCTCCAGGTGTTGACTGGCAATCAGAGAAACTTCACCGCCGGAATTGACGAAATGGGCGTGCAGTCGCTGAATCTGCTGCTGTCGGCATTTTGCTGCCAGAAGAATCGACTCGGCAAAATAGCACACGCTCTTCAGAATGTTGCCCGGGCTTGCGGGGCGATGACTAATCGCAAATTTCAGTGTTCGCAGATATCGCCGTGGACCAGTAATAAACTCCGCAGCGTGAGTCCCCACGACTTTTAGCAAAGACGTAGGCAGAACACTCCACGTGCGTTGTGCTTCCTGGTGGTCCGTTTCGCTGAGAAG
Source organism: uncultured Planctomycetaceae bacterium (assembly GCA_964481505.1). Classification (GTDB taxonomy): domain Bacteria; phylum Planctomycetota; class Planctomycetia; order Planctomycetales; family Planctomycetaceae; genus Fuerstiella. Next base: position 1,414 of record CAYZYB010000781.1, read on the forward strand.
TTCGTTCGAGGCGGTGCGACGAATCGAAAACGTTTCAACCGACACCCCGATATCACGCAGCGCAAGAATTTCTCGCTGAATGAACGTATGAGAGATCGCCGGATATTTGCTGACAACGTAGCCAATTTTCATCATCGTGCTCCTGGAGTGATTCATGCCGATAGGCTCGATCGACTACTTGTATTCGATCAGGCGATTCACTCGCTTGAACAGTTTGTTGCGGTAGAAACGAACGACTCCAATTGCCTGAACAAACTTCCCGAGGCACACGAACCTGGCGTACAACGAAGCATCGGCGGGAAAGTCACCATGCTGTATTCGCCCCGCACGAATTCGAGAATGGAGTCGAACGTAAACGAGTGCTGCGAGAGCAGTCGACAGACCGTAGGTCGGCCACGCCAGCAGAGTCGTCGACAATGGAAAGAGCAGGCCATAGAACAGAATCGATCGCAATTCTCGGCGGCGATATCGTTCTGGCCGATGTCCGTGCATGGAGTAGCCCTGCGCGTACCCAAAGCCGGCGCGAACCGTTCTGTTCCACCATTGCCCGAATTCTGTCATGGCTGCATCGTGACGCGCCATCGGCTCTGCAATGGATCGGATCGTCCACTGCTGAGCTCGTAAACGTAAACACAGTTCAGGCTCTTCACCAGCAATCAAAGTAGTATCGAATCCGCCTGATTGAATCAGAGCTTCTGTTCTTGCGAGAAAAATGCCGCCGCAGGAATCAACTTTTCCGGGCGGCTTTCGCCATTCCAGCTGGCACAGACGATTGTAGACCGATTGCTCCGGGTTTCGTTCGTGCAGGACGCCACAAACGATCGCGCACGTCGGGTCAGCAGCTAACACCGCCTGCGCGCTCGATAACCAGTTTGCAGAAATCTCACAGTCGCCGTCCAGAAACTGCACTGTGTCCAAATCGGTGTGTTCTTTCATCAGCCGATGAAACCCCGCCATGCGCGCTCGAGCGGCGGTGAATGGCGTGGACAGATCGAGCTCGATCAGGATCGCTCCCAGGTCGACGGCCAGCTGCTGACTGCCGTCCGTTGAACCGGAATCGACGTAGACGAAGGGAACTCCGGTTGCCTTGACGGAAAGGAGCGAACGCTTCAGACGTTCACCTTCGTTTCGACCGATAATCACCACGCCGGTTTGGGCGAGTGACTTTGATTCTGTGTTCTTCGTCTCTGATTTAGAATGGATGGTCGCTTCTGAAACAAGATCAACATCCCATCGGCCGTGCAGTTGCGGGATGGCAAATGTCGGCTCCAGTCCCACCAGTTTTCTCAACAGCGTTCGTAGCAATGTTTGACCATATTGAAATTCATGGCGTCGCGAAGGCCGTAATGTGGCTCGCGCCATGCAGCGAAAGGCGTCGATGAATTCCAGGATCCACAAACCAACAGCTTCCCAGCGTGGGCGATGTCGTCGAAACCAAAAGTGACGCCCGAACGTGTACCATTCGTGCAATCCCGGCTTCGCTGTACAATTCGGACCACCGCCGCTGGCACCGCCGTGATGAACGATGCTGGCGTCTTCGACAACATCGATCCGATGTCCGGACGCTTTCAGCCGAGAGCACAAATCGGCGTCTTCCCAGTAGATGAACAATTCCGGCGCAAACAACCCGCCGACTGCCTCAACAGCAGCGCGATTCAGCACCATACAGGTTCCGGGAATCCAAAACTCTTCGCCGGTCGAAACCATTGGCTTTCGCCAGAGCGCCCTTTGGAGCGTATGCCGAAATGTGGGTACGGCATGGCGTGTATTTTGTTCGACGCCGTCGATACCGATGAGTCGCGGGGTGACCGCTGCCAGGCTTCTGTCGCCGTTTGTTGTCGCGTTGAGATGGAGAACGC
>CAYZYB010000782.1:0-3268 GCA_964481505.1 uncultured Planctomycetaceae bacterium
ATGTTTACTGGGCGACCGACTTCTCTTTGTCACACGTCCCGGAATTGGATGAGCCGGGTGTAAAGGAAGCCGTTGTTCGAGAAATCAAACGCCGGGCCGCACGCGAAGTCGTACAAAAACGCGGTAAAGAACTTGCTCAGTTGGTTCGCGACGCAGCTGCTAAGGAAGGCGACGATCGACAGGATATGATCGGTGCTCTCGATGGCCAGACGGTGAATGGCAAAGAAGACGGGGCCGCCATTGCGGTGCGTCGGTCAGAACCTTTTTCGTGGCTGCGAACTTCAGCAGCATCACCGATGAATTTCCAGCAGCAACGAGCTTCTTTGTCTCCGATCATGTTCACCGACTCAATCGGCGGATCACTGGAAAACGTTGGAGAAGAATTCATGAAGGTCGTCTTCCAGGACATGGCTGACGAAGAGGTCACAATTGTTCCTGACTTCGACTTTTCGAAGTACTACGTGGTCCAGGTGACCAACAGGTTCCCAACACCGGAAATCGGCGAAGACGGACTCCGCGAGCGGTTTGCTAAAGAAGGTCAGCAATTTTCGTTCAAGGACAGCCCGATCCTGAGCGTCATGCAGCAGCAGCTCAGCGGCCCAGCGTCCGTCGAATGGGAAAAAAGCCTGTGGCGAAAATACGGTGTCGATCCTGATGGGGAACCAGACTCGCAGGAGTAACCCGCCCAACGACAGAGCATGTCCGGACTGGACTGCCGAAAACGCTTTCGGTAATTGACCAGAAGACGATATTCTCAGCTGCGAAGCAGCACTTTTCCCTGCAAAGCCCAGGCGCCAGCAGTCCGGCGCATGCCACCTTTCGGAATTTCGTCCCGCCGCGAGATAATGTTCAGCTGTCGTTTGTGTCAAGCCAATCATTACGATAAACTCGTGGGTTTCGTAAATTCAGGCAATCCAGTGGAAGTTGCTTGAATTCCGCCCATGTTCTCCTTGAGCCAAAGGAAAAAACGTCTGTGTCAGTAGCAAACGTTGTGAACGTATCAGAACTGTTGAGTCTCAGCAGTGCCCTTACCGTCGATCAGGTCGAAGCTCTGCGCACTGCTCTTGTTAGTCAGCAGGCCACGGAGGTTCGACAGGGCCTTACCGAACTGAATCAGAAGATTCAGGAAGGCGAAGAATCCGAATCTGTTCTTGCGCGAGCGGGTGTGGCTTCTTACCTGTTGTCCAAGCACGAATCTGCTGACGACTGCCTAAAGAAAGTCACCAAGGACGGCGTTGCAATTTACTTTCACGCTCAGGCACTCACATCACTGGGGCGTTTTGACGACGCAGCTCAACGATTCGAAGACGCTGGCAAAAACGGTTACGATCAGATTGACGCAACGCTGCGACAAGCCGGAGCCATCCGCGCTTCGGGCAACATCGATGGCGCCGAACAAATGCTGAGAAGCGTGGCGGCCTCAGCTGCCAGCCGAGCGGAATATTCATTTCAGATGGGATGTATCTGGGGAGACCGCGGAGACGCACTCACTGCTGTTGAGTACTTTGAACGCGCCGTCGACATGGACCCGCATCACTCGCGAGCGCTATTCTGGCTGGCCGCCGAAAACTCCCTGCGTGGCAACGACGAAGAAGCGATTCGCTACTACGAACGCAGCCTGTCACGACCTCCGTACTTCATCGGGGCACTCCTGAATCTCGGCCTGCTGTACGAAGATCGTGAAAGCTATCAGTCGGCCGCGTTCTGCTTTAAGCGAATCGTGGAATACGATCCGAACCACGAACAGGCCATCCTGTACCTGAAGGACATCGAAGCCACTCAGGATATGTACTATGACGAAGACCAGGCACGACAGGAAGCTCGCATGAAGCAGCTGCTGGGTCGTCCCGTCACGGACTTCGAATTGTCCGTCCGCAGCCGCAATTGCCTGGCAGCGATGGACATCATGACGCTCGGTGATCTGACAGAAATCAGCGAACAGGAATTGCTTGCGGGCAAGAACTTTGGCGAAACCAGCCTGCTGGAAATCCGCGAACTTCTGTCTGCTCACGGGCTGCGAATCGGCCTCAATCTGCACCGCGTTCATTCGCGTGACAACTTTGCTGATCAGAATCTGTCGGCTGAAGAGCAGGCGCTGCTGAATCGTCCGATTGGCGACCTGAACCTGTCTGTTCGTTCACGCAAGTGCATGAACCGCTTGGCAATTCAGACCATTGGTCAATTGGTCGCCCGCACCCCGGACGAACTGCTGTCCAGCAGAAACTTCGGCGTCACATCGCTGAACGAAATTCGCCTGAAGCTCGGAGAAATGGGAACCAAGCTTCGAAACGACTAATCACCCAGGCAGCAGCTCACATTTCCGGGAGTCTCTGCCGGAAATCAGGCTCTCGTTCATCAATTCTCATTCGCGGCAGTGACATAAAATCATGTCTTGTCGCGATTCGAATCTGAACCTAACATTGAGCAGCAGCAACTTAACCCGATAGTGTAATCGGTAACACAACAGATTTTGATTCTGTTATTCCAGGTTCAAGTCCTGGTCGGGTTATTTCATTCTGCAGCAATAGAAACTGTGGAAGCCAAAGGACTTGGAGCGATCATCGCTTCAGGTCCTTTTTTGTGAAAAATGGAATCAGTGACAAATCAGTGACACCTGTTGAATCTCTATCGGTTCTTCAGTGGCATAGAAGTGCTCAGGATCGATTCGCGTTGTATGTACATGGCACGGCAACACATTTGTTTACGCCATGAATGTTGCGATGGGTATGGCAGTCTGGGCGATCGTTTGATTTTGGTCGCGTAAATCGCTGTAAGTTGTTTCATGGAGGTGTGTTTTGAAATCTACCTCCGCCGGGCTGTTGCAATATTTGCAACGGGTTCCCAATCCTCGCGGGCGCAAGGGGCGGCATCATCCACTTACGGCCATGCTGGCCGTCGTTGTTGCAGCAATGTTGTGTAAGTTTGAAGGCAATGAATCGGTCGCTCACTGGGTGCGACAGTTGCCGATTGAATTCTGGCATGCGTTTGGAGGCACTCGGAAACCGCCATTTGCGAACTGCTATCGAGAACTCATGAACGAGGTCTGTCCGATCCAACTTGAGCGAGCTCTCAACGCATGGATCACCGAAGGACTGGGACTGAACCTTGAAGACGAAGCCTCTGGCATCATCATTGATGGCAAGGTCCCCAGAGGAACGCGCTGCGACCACGCACGCACGATGCAGATTCTCATAGCCCTTGATCAGCACACCGGGTGCGTACTTTCGGAAACTGCGATCGCATCCGACACCAACGAAGCAAAGACGGC
>CAYZYB010000783.1:0-3267 GCA_964481505.1 uncultured Planctomycetaceae bacterium
GGCTTCTAAACGAAGGCCATGAACTTCATCTGCTGTTTGAGAATGAGGTTGCCTGTGACTGGATTCCGGCAGACGGGCTGCCGAGAGAGCAGCCTTTAGCTTGTGCGAACGCGGCCGGGATTGCATACCTTCAACTGAAGACAATCGACGACATTCCAATCCTACTAACCGCATGTGTGCCGAAAGGACTCGAGGGCGATTACTCTGAGCTTCCAGGGTATTTCGAAATGCTTGGGCATGGGTTATTGCAAGCCGTTGAGAGGATCCGAATTCAGAGTGAACAGCAGCTGCTCTCTGAAATCGCAGGACTTGCGGTAGACCAGCAGAGTCCGAGGCAATTCTTCGACGACGTAGCAGGAAAAGTGGCCGGTGCATTCGGGGCATGTGGTTGTTCGATTTTTGTCTATGACCAGTTTCGTGATGCTTTGGTGCTCGGTGGAACAACCGGCCTCTACCACATCCCAGATCAGGCAGACCCGAATGAAGAAATGACACAGTATCGCCTGTCGTCGACTGAACTTGCTGACTTGAGTTATGACCGTGGCGAAGGTTTGACCGGACGGATATTCGAGGAGCAAACTCTCATCCGCCTCTATGATGCATTGTCTTCACACGAGTGCGAAGGCAAGGTTGGAGGGATTCCGTCGTATAAGTCTGCGGAATGGCCACATCTAAGTCCAAGAACCTTTCTAGGAGCTCCAATTTTCTTCAAAGGGGCGTTTGTTGGGGTTATTCGTCTTCACGGAAAACCGGATGTCTGCGGCAGTTCATTTGGCCGATATTTTTTGCCGTCAGATGAAAATAAGTTGATTGCTGTCTCAAACGTTCTTGGGAGGTCTATGCATCAGTGGGTGGCCGCCCTGAGTGCACGGGAATGGGCCAACAATAACGACTCGCTCCTTGAGAATATGGAGCAGTTGCTCGACGGCGAGTTGGATTTACGGTCTTCGCTCGTCACGATTGCAGAGCAAGCAAAAACTCTGCTGAGCGGTTGTGCTGCATCGATATTATTGGTTTCTCCCGATGAAAAGTTTCTTACAGTCGAAGCAGAGGATTGTGATCGTACCCCCGAGACAGCAAGGCTGAAATTCAGTATCGACCGTGGGGTCTGCGGTGCCGTTGTGAGGGAGAAAACTGTGATCGCCGAGCCGGACACTGAAGCTCCTTCTAGTCGTTTCGAGAAAATGGAGGACCAGATACCGGGAGGGCTTACAGACGTCATGTCTGAAGCAGCAGCCCCGATCTACTTGGGGGGCAAGGTCGTCGGGGTATTGAACGTCGATAGTGAGTGCAAACACTGGTTTCAATATGGTGATCCGAAATTGCGAATCTTGGAAAGGCTCGCGAGCCAAGCGGCACTCGTCATTTGTCGAGAGCAGGATGCGGTGGTCGCAACCCGAAACCTTGCCGCACGTGCTTTAGCTCACCAGTTCAAAGATGACTTGGGGGCAATTCTGCTGGCACTTCACGGGATATCTGCGGATGGGGTTGCTCGGCTTGGCCGACATGACAAGCGGTCTTTTGCTGAATTGCTTAAATTGTCAAAAGAACTTGCTGCGTTCTGGGACGCGATTGCGGATATTCCAGCATTCGACGAACATCGTCTTCAGTCGATGTATCTGAATGATGTCATTTCTTCGGCGAACTACGTTCTTGATGGGCTAAGCAGAAAGAATGTTCGTCTTGAAACGAATTACGGACCGGAGTTGTCTGAGTCGCACGCTGCCCCGCAAATGGTTCAGGTTGACGTGCTGCACATTCACCTTATTCTGTCCAACCTTATCAGTAACGCAGTTGAAGCAATCGAAGAAGAAAAAACACCTGACGGTCTGATCAGAATTGAAACATTCGTAGATCAGCAAAATGCCGTTCTCAGCGTCAAAGACAATGGTTGCGGAATTAGCGAAGACATCGATGGTGATGTCTTTAAGAAATATGTCTCTTCAAAGCATCGTAAAGGAAAAGGGTGTGTCTTGGTTCGTCGAATGGTCGAAGCCCATGGCGGAAAGGTAACGCACTCGCGAGTTGAAACAGGCGGCACAAAGATCACTGTCGCGATTCCTCTGTTCCGAGATGACAATCTATCATGAAGCCAATCACAATCGCGCATGTTGACGATAGCCCTGCGTACTCGAACCAGTTTCGAAAGACGTTCGCGTCGGCTATTGCAGAAGTTGTAAGTTTCGGGACTGGTGAGGAGGCACGCGACTTCGTTAGTCGAGGTGAGGCCGATGTCCTCGTTGTTGATCAGTCTGGATTTCGGTTCGCAACCGATGTTCATAAGGCTGCTCTTGTTAAATCGATTGTCGTCCTGTCGGGTTCGCCAGAAAAAGCCCTGTTTGATGCTGAACTCAAGCTGCGAAAACTGGATGAAGGATGTGTCGCACGGATTAAGGCTCTGATCGAGCGGATTAGTTTCGAGATGACTGATGTTGATATGTCAACCGTAGCCAGTCAAAACTTAGTTGCCGACCTTTCGCCTGGTCTTCGCTCACAGTACGCAGGGCAAGTGTTGGTGCTTTCCGGGTCTCCAGAGAGCATTGTTTTTTCCAGTCCCAGACTTGCCGACGCAGAAGATTTTATTCGTGCAAACACTGGGGAGACTCGACGATTTCGCATCGTTCAGGCTCCCCCCGAGGTTGAAATGAGCTTAGCTGAAATGGAAATGGATTGAGTCGACATCAGGTTTCTAGTCGACAGGTTCAAGTTCATCGACGCCAAGTTTGTTCATCACAGTAGTTGCACAGCGAGAGTATGCCCACATTTACATTGGATCAGATTCAACACCCGTTTGTAAGACCAGAGGACGTGGAGCGGTGTTACGCCATCGATGTGGTACTGCCGGATTGGGGCGAGGCATTAGTGTCTGTACAGGCATTCGTTGGGGAGTTTAGAAAATCGATCGTCTCCATTCCCCTTGCTGAACGGTTAGGGTTCGACGTTTCCAGTGGAAGCTGTTTAGGACAATTGGTCATCCAAACATTGTTTGAAGGTGACCTTGTTATTCACAGATCACGAAGCTTTGAGCTGCAGTTTGATAAAGCAGGGAAACGTGTCGGTGAAGCCTATATCCACCTCGACTTGGAGCAACTTGAAGAGTCGTTCATGACGTACGAATTCGACTCATTGCGAGCAGGAGAGAGAAACTTGTATTTTCTCGCCCTCAGGCCCAAGGGGGCTCCAGCTGAATCGTGCATTGAAATCCCGATTGAGCGACTGTGACATCACTCCCTCGAATTGTGTTGCAACTCACGTTGCAACGGGGTC
>CAYZYB010000784.1:0-3265 GCA_964481505.1 uncultured Planctomycetaceae bacterium
TCATTACACCGTGCGACCCTAAGTCGATTGGCCAGGCGATCAAGAAGGCCAACGACGCTGGAATCCCTGTCTTTACCAACGATACCGGATACAATGGAGACGATGGCGAAGTTGTTTGCCATATCGCGACTGACAATCTGCAGGGCGGGCGTCTTGCAGGCGAAGCGATGGTGAAGCTGCTTGGGGAAAAAGGTGGCAAGGTGCTTATGGTCCACAAACCAGATGCGGCTTCCTGTCTGCTGCGAGTTCAGGGATTCACGGAAGTCGTGGCTGCTCACAACGCGAAAGACGGCACAAAGAAGATTGAAGTCGTTTCGACGCTTGATGGTCGCGGTTCGCGCGAAGCGGGTTGTGCAGTCACAAAAGATGCGATCGTCGCTGACGGCGATCTGTCCGCGATCTTTGCCATCAACGATCCGTCAGCGCTGGGAGCACGCCAGGCATTGGAAGAAGCGGGCAAGCAGGATCAGGTCACGATCATCGGTTTCGACGGTGAAAAGGCCGGCAAGCAGGCGATTCTGGAAGGCAGGATTCTGTGCGATCCGATTCAGTTTCCCGATCAGATGGGCCGGACCACGATCGAAAATATCATGAAGTACTTCGACGGCGACGAACCTCCGAAGGAGATTCTGATTCCGTCAAAGTTGTACTACAAAGAAGACGCCGAAAAAGATCCGGCACTGCAGGTGCAGGAAGCCGCGTGACATTGGAGGCAATCGTTGTGTGTGCCTTTGAGAGTTCTGGAACGTTATTATGTTGCGGCCTCAACTTATGACCGGTTTCGCGACCGGAGCACCTACGATGGCTTAAATCATGGTCATGACCACACTACTTCTCAAGATGCGCGGAATCGAAAAATCGTTTCCTGGTGTGCGTGCGCTTTCCGGCGTGGATTTGTCCCTGTATCGCGGCGAAGTTCTGGCGCTGATGGGGGAAAACGGCGCCGGAAAAAGTACGCTCATCAAGACCCTGGGCGGCGCACATCAACCGGACGCGGGCACTATCACGATTGACGACAAACCGGTCGCTTTGTCCAGCCCGACAGCGGCTATCGACGCAGGAATTGGTGTCATCTATCAGGAATTCAATCTGGTTCCTGCGTTGAATGCCTGGGAAAACATCTTCCTTGGCCGTGAGCGATCCGGATTCTTTGTTGCACAAACTCACGAACAAACTCGCGCAGCAACGCTGTTCGAAAGTCTGGGAGTCGAAATTCCGCTGGATGTTCCCTGTCAGAAACTTTCGGTCGCTCAGCAGCAGTTGGTGGAAATTGCGAAAGCTCTTTCGCAGGACGTTCGAATTCTGGTGATGGATGAACCATCGGCTGCGCTGACACCGCAGGAAGTCGACAAGCTATTCGCCATTATTCGTGATCTTAAACGCAAGGGGATCGGCGTCATCTACATCAGCCATCGGCTGGACGAAATCTACGAAATTGCGGACACGATTACTGTGCTGCGAGACGGTCAGTACGTCGGGGACGCACCGGCTAAAGAAATGACTCGCGACCGGATGATCGAATTGATGGTCGGACGTTCGATCGAAAACGAAGTTCCCAAACAGGCTGCGACCATCGGCGACCCGCGGCTGGTTGTGAAGAATTTTGTTCGTGGTACGGCTGTTCGTGGCGTCAGCTTCGATGTGCGACGCGGCGAAGTGCTTGGGATTACGGGCCTTGTCGGCGCCGGACGGACAGAACTTGTGCGACTGATCTTCGGCGCGGATCTGCTTGACGCAGGTTCGATTTCGCTGGACGGTCGAACCTTGTCGATTCGGTCGCCGCGGGACGCGATTCGAGCGGGGATTTGTTTGCTGACGGAAGATCGCAAGTCGCAGGGGTTGGTTCTGTGTCGCAGTGTTCGAGAGAACTTCGGACTGCCGAATTTACCGCAGCTTTCTTCTTTTGGGTTTCTGAAACAGCGGCGCGAACGGCAGTGTTTTGGTGAGTATGTCGACGCACTTACGATTCGAGTGCCGCATCAGGAACAGCTGGCCTGCAATCTTTCTGGTGGTAACCAGCAGAAGGTTGTATTGGCAAAATGGCTGCAGCAGAACGCCGAAATTTTGATTTTCGATGAGCCAACACGAGGAATTGACGTCGGTGCCAGGCATGAAATCTATCAGCTGATGAACCGTCTGGTGGCGAATGGCAAGTCGATCATTATGGTGAGTTCCGAGCTGCCGGAAGTCATTGGGATGAGCGATCGGATTCTGGTGATGCACGAAGGCCGCGTGACGGGTGAGATCGATGATATGACGACGGTCTCACAGGAACAGATTATGAAAATGGCGATTGGATGACATCTTCAAACCAGAAACCTCAGTTGTGGAAAACGCTCACCAACGACTACGGCATGGTGCTGGTGCTTATGACGTTAGTCGTCGCCTTTAGTTTTCTGACGCTGGAGCAGATGGATTCCACCGGCGCCGAAGCGGGACGCGAAGTGGCACGACTTGTGCTTGAAAAGCATGGCGACTTTGCCGTCGTTGTTGTGGTCACGGCGACAAAAGCAGGAGACGAAGAATTTGCGGCATCAGCCGGAGCGGCTATGAAAGACGCGGGGCTAACGTTGGCAGCGACCATCAGCGGGAGTCCACCGCAGGCGAAAAAAATGATTGAGGCCGTCCTGGCCGAACATGGTTCGATCGACGCCATCGCGGCGACCGGCGACGCGGCCAGATGGACGGTTTTTGATCGTATGGAATCTGTTGGGCGAGAAAAGTGTATCGCCGTAGCGCCCGGGCGCTGGCCGAAATTCGCGAAGGCCGAAAATCTGTTAAACGTTGCTAATCAAACGGCCGTGTACGCGATCGTGGCGATCGGCATGACGCTGGTGATCATCACTGCAGGAATCGACCTGAGCGTTGGGTCGCTGATTGCGCTTTCTGCCGTGACCACGGCGACTGTTATTGAGTGGAATGGTGGAGTCGATGCTTCAGTAACGTCTGTTTTGATGGGTTGCGTTGCCGGATTGCTTGTGTGTGCTGTTGCCGGTTTCTTCAGCGGCACGATGATCACTGCGTTCCGAGTGCCACCGTTTATTGTCACGTTGGCCGTCATGCTGATGGCTCGTGGGATGGCCCGCCGCATCACGGACGAGGAATCGATTTCAAATCTTCCGAACAGCTTTCGCAGCATCGCCGGCAGCAACGAGTTTAGTCTGCTCGGATTCGAATTCGGTATTCCGAATCCCGTCGTTCTGATGATCGTCCTGTACGTCATCGCGCATCTGGTGATGTCAAAAACAATTTTCGGGCGTTATGT
>CAYZYB010000785.1:0-3260 GCA_964481505.1 uncultured Planctomycetaceae bacterium
GCGGAAATACGTACCTGATTTCGCCAAAGCATCCATATGCGGAGTCTGCAGCCCGGGCGTGCCCAACAGACTCAAATGCGTGCCCTGGTCTTCTGTGAGAATGAACAAAATGTTCGGGCGATCGACCGCTGCGCAAGCCACGGAAGACAACAGAACGCAGAGCGCGGGGATGATGTGATTCAACGTGGGGACAAATAGGCGGCGTAGTTTGACTGTCTCGGAATTTCCTGGAGAACGCATCATTGGCCATTACTTTCGTACTGTTTTGGCGTGGATCGCCGTTTGCGTGACGTCTTATCGGGTCGCAAACTCAGGAGCAACTTCTATTCAGAAGCCGGCGAGTGAAGATTTATCAATTTGGCTTCGCGCTCGTCTGCACCGATGCTGAGATTTGGCGTCTCGCCCGCAGCAACTGTGGACACGCTCGCGACAACAACAGTGCCGAGAATGAGCTGTCTGATCCTGAATGTTTTTTTCTGGCAGATGGCTGTTTTTGGTATTGGACGAGGCAACGAAGTTTGTTCAAAAAGTGGCTGCCGAATTTTGGAAGGTTCTTCGAATCAATCGTCAATGAAGGCAGTTTTAGAACGTCCATTCATGAATCAGTTTGCCGTCGATTCCAGTCAATCGCACAGATGAAATCGTGATCTTTCCTTTGCCCCTCGACGGATCGATTCTGACGCTCTGCACGGGATGTTCTGCAGTGAACTTGACGGCATATTCATGTTCTTCGTTGCCGTGCCTGACTTCAAAAAACCGGCTGCGATCTGCACCAAAGGCACGATCGCGTTCTTTCCAGAAGATCTGTCCGTCACCGGTGGAATTCGATTTCATGCGAACATATAGCGTGAAAGCCGCCGCCGGCGCAGCTTTGGGTAATTGATAACTGAAGTACGGGTCCTTGCCAGTGCTGTTCACGTGCAGCACTCCACCGGAAACTGAAAGTTTGCACGTGCCGCCAGGTTGCCACCCAGCAACGGGTTTCGCTTTAGGCCCGGAAGTCCCCTTTTTCGGAGCGTTCGCGCCGCCCTTCAATTCGGCCTTGCCTTCTTTGCTTAAATCGTACTTTGACGGATCGAACCTGGGATTAGGCAACGGGCGAGCCGCAGATGTTTCGACGAGGTGTCTTTCAATCAGAGCATCGAGTTGCTCTGTACGGTTTGGAAACTCGCTAGCGAGGTTCTTGTTTTCCCCAATATCCTGCTTCAGATTGAACAGTTTGTAGCGATGGGCGTGGCTTTCTCCACCGTGGAAAATGCGAATGAGTTTCCAATTACCACTGTGTACGCTGACCGATGGTGGCAGCCAATCGGGCACTCCCGGCGAATGCGGAAAGTAGGTGAAGATCGCTTCACGATCCAGTGGCTTGCCCTGTAATGCAGGAACGATGCTGATTCCGTCAAACTGTTGATTCGGCTGAGCGTCAATTGCAAGCATGTCCAACAGCGTTGGGTAATAATCGCTGCTCTGAATGATCTGATCGCTCCTGGATCCAGCTTCGATTTGGCCTGGTTGTACCACGATAGCGGGGCCTCGCACGCCGCCTTCGTACATCGTTGCCTTGCCGCCTTTCAGCGGGGAATTGCTGGTCGCTGTGCCTCCGTCGACGAGGTTATACATGTTCCCACCGTTGTCCGATGCGAAAATGATGATGGTGTTATCGGCGATGTTCAGTCGGTCGAGTGTATCCAGCAGCGTGCCGACGGCATCGTCCATGCTTTCGATCATTGCCGCGTAGGTTGGGCTGCGCTGCGGATTCTGCGGATCGATTTTTGCTTTGTAATCGTCGATCAGTTTTTGCTTGGCATCAAAAGGAGCATGAACGCTGAACATCCAGTAGTTCAGGAAGAACGGCTTGCCTTTGTGCTGCTCCATGAACGCGATGGCTTCCTTTGCCATGCGATCTTCCAGATGTTCATCAGGAATCATCGGATCGTGGTCGAAGTCTCGAAACTTCCACGGTGCAACATAGCTGCCTGCCGGACCAGGCCCCGGATGGTGCGGCACATCGACATCGAAGCCGTGCTCCAGCGGAGAATATGGCTGAGCACCCAAATGCCACTTACCAAAATGCCCGGTTGCATAGCCGTTGTCTTTGAACACTTCGGCCAGCGTATAGTACTTTGGATCAAGCCGTGACACAGAATCCGGAATAGTCGAAAATTTGTTCGGCGGTCCACTTTTCAGCTCCGACGCTTCCAGCACAACCCTGGGCGTGTGACAGTTGGGCGACGTGATTCCGTGTCGAGCGGGACTGAGACCAGTTAATACGCTGGCTCGCGTTGGCGAGCACAAGGGGCTGGATGCATACGCTCGCGAAAACGTCATTCCGCGCTTTGCAAGTCGTTCAATGTTGGGTGTCTCGTAAAGCGTGGTCGTGCCAAACAGAGTCGTGTCGCTCCAGCCAAGATCGTCGGCCAGGATAAAGACAACGTTTGGTCGATCACCAGCATGAACCGTCTTCAGGAGAAGAATCGTTAACAAGGCGAACAGCCGAAAATTCAAGTCTTGCATGGTTCATCAGATTTTCAGGAATGCGAATCAAAGTAGCCATCGTCGTCAAACGCTGGTTATTGCAGCTTGTTCGTCCGCGAGCAACAAGTTCTGGCGAGCGTAGCGATATGTTCTGAAATCAATTCGAAAACTCACGTTGCTGGCGGCCACAACATTCATTTGCGTAACCGATAGACGGATATGTTTTCGATTTCCAATTCGTTCTTGCCACCGAACGGGTCGAAGCGAAGTTCTCGAATGGCGGCGGAATCGTTGATTCGAAACAGATAGGAATGAAATTTGTCCGACTTGCGCAGATTTCGTTTCAGGCTTTGACCGGCGTTGAAGCTTGCCCCTGGCGACGCCCAAAACATCTCGACCAGCGCGCCTCGCTGAGGCCTCGCCTTCACTTCAACGGCAAGCGGCCCATTCCATTCCTGTGGAAATCGCACAGACATCTGTGGGTCCGGGCCCGAACCCACCAGGAAGGTTCTCCCCTCGCGTTGCTCAAACTGAAGATTGTGCCAACCGCCCCATTTAGCTCGATCGGCAGCCTCGCCAAAATCCCAGGCGATTAGTTTGGAGGCATTTGTAAGGTCGATTTCATCCGGATTGATCGACGTGTCTTTGGGAGCAGATGTCCTGAGGGCGATCCACGCATTCTGCACACCGTTTGCCGCAGTGAATTGGTAGTCACCGGATTCGACCGCCAGAACGGCCATATTGACGTCAGCCTGTAGCAGTTTCACGAATGCATGGTCTGTAAT
>CAYZYB010000786.1:0-3256 GCA_964481505.1 uncultured Planctomycetaceae bacterium
GAAGAAAACAACTCGGGTGTTGGAAAACTAACGGACAGCGACGACATCACCTACTTCCCCTGGGATCTTGATGGTAACGGGGCTGTGTCGCCGTTGGATGCTTTGGAGGTCCTTCAATCTATCGGTACGGCGAACGCTGCGACGGACTTTGACGGCAACGGCGTGACGAGCCCGCTCGAAGCCTTTAGCGCGATTCAGCGAATTGGTTATACACGCAATTCCAGTGTGATCGAATTTTCTGCAAAGGCGGCTCCCGTGACGAAGCCGGTTGGAATTCAACCTGTTGAGGAGGATGCGTTGTCGTCAGCGAACACGCATGCCATCGAAATTCCTACGACTGCTGCCTGGCCGGTGACTGATGAAGAGGAACGGGCGCCGCTGTTTCGGCCGCGTACAGAAGCGAGTCGTGAGCCAATCGTTACGCCGACCGACATTCCTGTGGTCGATCAGGGAATCCCATCCGTCGGCGACTGGCTGGACGCCATTTAGACTCAAACTGTGGAATACTTTGGTATCAGGGCTCAGAATCATTCTGTGATGGGTTCGCTCCTGGCAGCCATCTTCACTAAAGTTGACCCACATACACAACCCGCTCCGCCTTCTCAGTTTGTAGAGCGCGGCGGTTTCGTCAACACAGGATAGAACCACAGATGAAGTCTGCGATTTCAGTTTTCGACAATTCTCATGCTGTCAACAAACGCCGTTGGTCTATGGCATTTCGGCTTGCGACACTTGTTGGCGTGCTTGCAGCAAGCCTGGGAGGCTCCGCGTTTGCAGACACAGAAAAGCACGACTTCAAAGGTGCGGCGACTGCCGAAGTCTATAAAAGAGCGTCGGGAGACGACCTGTGGATCTACCGATTTGATCCCGAAGGTCACGATGCGAAAGTGGATCAGAGACCTGCCGTTGTGTTCTTTTTTGGCGGTGGATGGAACGGCGGTAAAATCACGCAGTTTGAGCAGCACTCGAAATACCTCGCCTCGCGCGGCATGGTGACGTTTGTCGCAGATTACCGGGTGAAGAGCCGTCAGAAGACCGCGCCGAACGCCTGTGTGGCTGACGGTAAGTCGGCGATTCGATGGGTTCGTAAAAACGCTGAGCGGCTGGGAATCGATCCGAATCGCATTGCTGGCGGCGGTGGTTCTGCAGGCGGTCATGTCGCAGCGACAACTGGAATCTGCGTTGGCCTTGATGACGAAGCCGAAGCGGATTCGAAGATCAGTTCTAAATCGAACGCATTGTTACTGTTTAATCCGGTTTACGACAACGGGCCGAAGGGATACGCCCACAAACGTGTGGAGAAATGGTTTCCCGCGATTTCACCGGCACACAATATCAGCAAAGATGATCCGCCTACGATCGTGTTCTTTGGCTCAGAAGATCGACTCGTCCCAGTCGCGACAGCAAAGAAATTCGACGCCGACCTGAAGGCCGTCGGTGTTAAGTCAGAAGTTTGGATCTACGATGGCCAGCCGCATGGATTCTTCAACGAAAGTAAGAGTCCGGAGTCATTCATCGACACGGTCTTAAAGATGGACGCCTTTCTCGTTTCACTCGGCTGGCTGGATGGTACGGCTGACGAAGAAAAACTGCAGTCACTGCTCAAGAATCCAATAAAGCAGAAGTAGAGCTGCAGCACTGACAGCGCACGTTGCTAAGAAAGCCGTCTGCGGTCCAGGCTACAAGGCGTTGGGTAAGCAACTCGGCGCGTCGCTCTACTTTGATAAACTAAGTTGCCTTGAGGTGTGGGAACAAATTATTGCATTTGAAATGGGTGGCCGAGGTTAGACTGAGCTTGTGAAGGAAACCCCGGGGGTTCGATCGTGTCTCACTCCAACCCCGGCCACACTCTCCAACTTCGCAAATTTTTGCAACGCCACCCTTGTCCTTTGGCAGAAGGTACTCTGAGTTCGCTTCCGGCGGATGATCGAGTATGCTCAAAGACACTCATTCATGGAGGACTGGTTGTTTGTGGGAGTGGATTAAGAAGATTCCGTACGCCATTTTTGGTGCCTGCATTCTGATTTCCATCGCAGGCCTCTGTGGGCTGCACCGCGCGGATCAGTTGTATGGGGCGTCACGGCTGCTGGATCGCCAACTGATCTGGCTCGCGATGGCGTGGCCGTTGATGTTGCTTGTCACTTCGATCAGCTACCGGCGTCTTCGTCATTGGAGCCCCTGGTTTTATCTCACATGCGTTGTGTTGCTGATTGTCGTGCTGTTTATGCCGGCGGTAAATGGATCTCGGCGCTGGATTCCGTTGGGGCTCTTTGACTTTCAGCCCAGCGAACCGGCACGGTTAGCATTCATTCTTGCGCTGGGCCACTATTTGATGCACCGTGAATCGCAGCGGACCGCGCGAGGACTATTCATCCCCTTTGTGATGACCGTGTTTCCCTTGTTGTTGATTCTGCGCGAGCCGGACCTTGGGACGGCAATGCTGTTTCTGCCAATCCTGTTCGCCATGTTGTTTGCTGCCGGAGCGAAACCCGCGCACCTGTTGCTGGCAGTGTGTATGGGCATCGCTGTGTTGCCACTGATGTGGCAGCAAATGAGTGCAGAACAGCGTTCGCGAGTTGTGACAATGTTCTCGCAGACCGATGGCGGGGTGGCTCCCACGGGAGATGGCTTTCATTTGCATCAGTCCAAACAGGTGTTGGCGCTGGGAGGTGTTTGGGGCAGCATCGCGGATGACGAACCCGTGATTGACGATCCTTCGGCCTACATCCTTCCCGCCTCCAGAACCGACTTCATCCTATGTCTGATTGGTGAACGCTATGGTGTCGCAGGTTGCGCCATTTTGCTGTTGCTGTACGGCGTGATCGTTTTGCAGGGACTGCGAATCGCCGCCGAAACTCGCGAACCATTTGGGCGTTTGGTGGCGACTGGAATTGTCACAATGCTGGGAACACAGGTGCTGATCAACTCGGCCATGATTGTCGGCCTGATGCCCATCACCGGAATCACTCTGCCGATGTGCAGCTACGGGGGATCGAGTTTGATGTCGACCTGTCTGGCAATGGGCCTGCTGATGAATATCGCCATGCGGCCCGGGTACGAAGTGACCGGCGGACAGGTTTGGGAGAACCGCTAAACAGCGGTCCTCCTGATCAAACTACGTTACCGGCGCGGCCTGTCAGGCAAGAACCGCTGCCGCTGTATTTCCATCTGCCGCAACAACTTCGCCAAGCACGACTGCCGGGTATTCGTCGGTTGAGCAGGCCGCCTGTACTGCATCCGCTGCGTCTTTGGGAAC
>CAYZYB010000787.1:0-3256 GCA_964481505.1 uncultured Planctomycetaceae bacterium
TCTTCTGACAGAGTCAGATTGCTTAGGTCGACCGAACCATTGTTGCGAATGACGACTTCATACGTGACGTTGAAATTGCCAGGCGTTGCTGCCGGCAGCGAACTTACAATTCGCTTGGCCGCTCCGACATCAGCGATAGCGATCGTCACCACGGCCGTTTCGCAGTTTCCGAAATCGTCGCATACTTCGTATTCGAAGCTGTCGATTCCACGGAAGCCGTCATTCGGCGTGTACGTGTATGTTCCGTTGCTGTTCAGGACGAGTGTTCCATTGGCGGGCGGCGTGACGGGGGTTGGAGTGACCGTCAGGGGATCGCCGTCCGGGTCGAAGTCGTTGTCGAGCACGTTGCCACTGACTGGCGTATCAACGGGCGTGTTGACCGCGTCATCATCAACGTGTGGATCGCCATTGATGATCGTGGTGACTCCAGCTGGGCAGTCGGCTGTTGTTGAAGGATGAAGGTCAGCGCTGCCGCCTGCTGCGTCAGTTCCGCTTCCGATTGACTCCGTACTGGCGGGGACTGTCGGATCCCAAAAATTGCCGCTCATCGTGATCAGCGACAGCAGCGTCACCGAATCAGCGTAGTACTCCTCAACTTCGTTGTAGACAGAATCGTAAATCGCATTCAGCCAGGCTTGCTGAGCCGGATCGTTCATCGCGGCAACTCCCAGCGGAGCCGCGAAGAACGTAGTGAAGTAGTCGCTGTCGGGTAGTGGTGTGCCATCAAGTGCATAGCCAGCCTGCAGTGCCGTCGGGTCTCCTCCAGTGACCGCTTCAGCCCACTGAGAAATCCTCAGTGCTTGTGAGGCTGACGTTGCGTCGCCATTGATGAGTCCGTCTACGCCGAGTCGCCAGGGATCCCGCCCCGCGTTGAAAAAGTAAGCACCATCGTATGGGCCTTCTTCAAAGTTGGCAGGTGCTGGCTGGCCGCCAAGATCCGCGTTGACGATGAAGTCCGGCAGCAAGCCGGTTGTTGGCGAATAAGTAGCCTGCAGGTTGTTGATAACTGCCTGGCTGGTGGCAATGACTTCGTTCCAGTCGGCAACGTTCCCAGTGGCTCGACCATAAGCCCGGAAATGAGCCGGCATGTGATCGCTGGAACGCGACGCGTATTGGTTGTGAGTCGGATGATTGGCGTCGATTCCGTCGCTGATTTCCGGAAGGTGACTGTCCGGGCCAATCGCCGATGTGTAAATCGCGTTAATCATTAAATTGGCTTCGACTGCGTAATCGTATCCTCCGGTTCCGCTGCCCCATTGAGCATCCGCGAGCAACAGACCATAAGCCATGTCCGCGTCTCCATCGAAGGCGCTGCCGTTGTGTCCACCCGACATATCGGGAACAACATAGTCGTGCAGAGCCGGGTTGCCATCGCTTGGGTGCATGCGAGACCAGCGATACAGACCGTCGAAAATTTCCTGAGCGTCCGGATCGTGTCCTGCCATCAAAGCAGTGATCATCATTCCATAACCCTGGCCTTCAGAAACTGTTCGAGCTGAACCAACGGCGTCAGCAACTCGGTACAACGGCAGCCCGGCCGCGTCTGTTCCTTCCGAAACGACGTAGCGACTCTTCCACGTATCGTAGAAGGCTCGAACATCGTCATCGATTTGTGCAGCGGTGCGATGGTTCGGCAGAATGGTTCCATCGGCGTAATCGATGTGTTGCCCGAATGGTCGTGCGACGGAGGTGGCTCCGTCTGGCAGCACCGTGACAACAATCGTACCTGTGTCGGTGTTGCCTGTACCATCTGAGATCGTGTAATGGAACGTGTCCTGCCCGACGAAGCCCGCAGTTGGTGTGTACGTCAACCGATTACCAGACTGAATCACTATGCCGTTTGTGACATCCGTGAATCCGGTCAGTGTCAGAGCGTTGCCATCGGCATCGAAGTCGTTGGCTGTCGGGGTGAAGGTGATTGGCTGGTTGGGCGTCGTCTGAACATGATCGACGATGGCTACAGGAGCGGTGTCTGTTGTCGGAAGTGCGGTGACTGCACCAGCGATTGTTGCGGTCGCTCCGGTGGAAGACGCTGCATTGCAAAGGTGGATCGTATAGCTTTCCGGACCTTCCACAACGGCGTCGTCTGTGATTGGCAGGCCGACGACCAGTGGCGTCATAGAGGCTCCATCGGCAGGAGCTGTATAAGTCAGCACGCCGGTGTTCGGATCGAATGACAGATTGGGATCGCCTGCAGCAGCTGCGACGACGCTATCAAAAAAGTTGTCGTGGTCTGCCGAATTCGATGTGTTGTCAGTGAAGTTCAGTTCGACCGAAACCACTTCGCCCGCCTGGAATGTTCCGCTGAGGCTGATCGTGTAGTTGGCCGTGGTTCCTTCGGCCACTTCCGGTGGTCCGACGATTGCCCACGTTGCAGGACCGTCCGCTGATCCGCCGACACCCTGAGTGTCGTTGATGGTTGTCGTGACTGTCGCCGCGGCTGCGTCGATAGAAACATTCGCTCCCATGGATGTTGTTGGATTTGAAATTTCAAACCTGAGATCTTCCGGCCCTTCGATCAGCGAGTCGTCTGTGATCGGCAGAGCAATCACGAGGGGACTCATGGAGGCGCCATCTGCCGGGGCTGTGTACGTCAGTGTGCCGGTTACAGAATTGAAGGCGACGTGCGGATTGGCATTGGCCGCGTTCTGGATGGCGTTAAGGACGTCCGCGTAGTCGCCACTGTTTGTGTCGATGTCTGCGAGGTTCAGATCAACAGTCACTACTTCGTTCGCTCCGA
This sequence comes from uncultured Planctomycetaceae bacterium, assembly GCA_964481505.1. Lineage (GTDB taxonomy): Bacteria > Planctomycetota > Planctomycetia > Planctomycetales > Planctomycetaceae > Fuerstiella. Next base: position 2,741 of record CAYZYB010000787.1, read on the forward strand.
ACTGCCCGGAGAGTGCGATCGTATACAGCGGGACCGAACCTTCGTCGGCGGATGCTGGACCAGTGATGCTCCATTCGGCAGGGCCATCGGTTGTCCCGTTGGGGCCCTGAGTATCGTTGATCGTTGTGGTAACACTTGCAGCAGCCACGTCGATAGCGACATTGGCGCCGGTGGATGTTGTTGGGTTTGAGATTTCAAATTTGAGATCTTCCGGCCCTTCGATGAATGCGTCGTCTGTGATCGGCAGATTGATCACCAGCGGAGTCATTGACGCGCCGTCGGCAGGAGCGGTATACGTTAGCGTTCCGGTTGATGGATTAAACGAAACGTCTGGATTTGCATTCGCCGCATTTTGGATGGCCAGCAGAACGGCGGCGTAGTCGCTGCTGTTTGTGGTGACATCGCTGAGGTTGAGATCAACCGTCACGACTTCTCCGATTCCAAACTGGCCCGACAACGCAACCGTGTACTGTGGAGTCGTACCTTCGTCGGCAGCCGTTGCTCCCGTGATTGACC
>CAYZYB010000788.1:0-3251 GCA_964481505.1 uncultured Planctomycetaceae bacterium
CGCCGCGAACGAACTTTGTGGAGCGTATTACGTGTACGTCAAACGAGCGCCATAGTGGCAACGGCTTTATTTAGTTGTGAGCGACCACCAACAAACAGCACCTCTTCCGGTAAACAACAACCCAATCATGCAGACATCAAACCAGATCGCATTCGTCGGGTTCCTAACATTTCTCCTGACGTCGATCACTGGGGCGCAGGAACCGATCCGCGTGCTCAACTTCCAGGCGGATTCCGGATTCAAACATGAATCCAAACCGGAAGCGCTCGCAATGGTGCAGCGGCTTGGCAAGAAGAATGGCTGGCAGGTCGAAACTTCAACCGCACCGGAATTCCTTACCGGTGCCAGACTCGCAAAATTCGACGTGGTCGTGTTCAACAACAACTGCGGTACCGATAAAAATATTTTCAACGACCAGCAGCATGAAGCCCTTCAGGAGTACATTCGATCTGGCGGCGGCTTTGTCGGAATTCATTGCGCCGGCGCGATCTGGCACGAAGGCGGCACGTTTCAGAAGTGGTACGAAGGGCTCATCGGCACCCGCCTGGTTTCTCATCCCAAAGTCCAATCAGCAAGGCTGACTGTAGATCGACGGGATCATCAATGCACGATGCATCTCCCGCGCGAATGGAAGATTAAAGATGAGTGGCACAAGTTTTCCTACAGCCCACGAGACAAAGTGAACGTCCTGTTGACGCTGGATGAAAGCAGCTACGAAGGAAATGAATCGGAAAAAATGGGCGGCGACCATCCGTTTACCTGGTACCAGTACTACGATGGCGGGCGTTCGTTTTTTACGTCGTTGGGGCATACCAAAGAGGTCTACCTGGACGCGAACTTTCAGCGCATGGTCGAAGCCGGAATTGTTTGGGCATCCGGTAAAGCGGTGCGCGGAAACGTGCCAGTTCGCAGCGGCCTGATTTTAGATCTGGACGCCAGCAAAGGTGTGGAAACCGGCGAAGACGGTCTGGTCAATCGTTGGACGAACCAGGTGAGCGACTTTCCTGCACAACACTTCGTGCCAAACGACTTTGGCGTCCGTCTGGCAGACCCCGGTTCAGGTCGACCAAAACAACTTTCGGCAGAACAGGCCATCGACGGAAAGCCAGCAATCGAGTTTCGTGAAGACGAGTTAATCAACCAGAAAGAAGATGCGTTTGACCATTTGTTGACCGGTGCCGGCTACACCTGGTTCGCCGTGGTTCGCCCTTCCGAAACGGCGGCCTCCAGTGGCAAAACGGAATTCGGGTTGCACCGACTTCGAGACGTCAATGCGTTTCTTGGCAACCTGCGAAATGGCGGGAATTACGAAGGCATCTGGGGCTGCTTCGACGATGACCTGACTTTCTGGTGCGGTTCAAGAAGCGGCGCAAGCTTCGGGCGTTTTGATCAGAACAACCCAAAATTGTCCGGGCCAAAACTTGAAGCAGACCGCTACTACATTCTGGCTGCCCGCATGCAGTCTGGTCCGGGAACCGTGCCTCTTGAAATTTTCGTCAACGAGTCTGTCGCGAAAAATACGATCGACTTTCCCGTGAACACAAAAGCCAATCCATCGCGAATGGCAATCGGCACCGAACGTGACGCCACCAACCACCCCGGCTCCGAATCATTCGACGGCGCGATCGCCAGGATTCTCGTGTACGAGCGCCCGCTTCCCGACAAAGAATTTAAACAGGCGATGTCGTATCTAATGAACGAATACAGAATTGCACCGTAGTAACTCGGCTCTTCGAGTCCTGAGTTCGTAGCTCGACTCTCGGAGTCGTGGCAGCTACGAATGAGGACTCAGTGGAGACCACTGAGCTACTAAACCCAAACAGAGAGACAAACACGTGAGTACATACAGAATTTGCTTTTGGATCCGCCCGTTCGCAATCCTGCTGATGCTTTTGGCCACTGCGACACACGCGCAGGAATCAAAACCACCAGTCAAGCTGATCTTTGATACTGACATCGGTAACGACTGCGACGACGTGTTGGCACTGGGCATGATTCACTCATTGCAGTCGCGCGGCGAATGTGAACTGCTTGCCGTGACGATCACCAAAGACCATAAGTTGGCGGCAGCGTTCACTGATGCGGTGAATACGTTTTATGGTCGAGGCGAGATTCCGATCGGCGTTTGCCGCAGCGGTGTCACTAGCGAACAAGGAAAATTCAACGGACTTGCGACTCAGATGGATGGCGGCAAGCTCCGCTACCCGCACGATCTGAAATCAGGAGCCGACGCGCCCAACGCGGTCGATGTCCTCAGGAAAACTTTGGCCGCAGCCGACGACGGTTCGATCGTGATCGCTCAAGTTGGCTTTTCGACCAACCTTGCAAACTTGCTGAGTTCCAAAGCGGACAACCACAGTCCGCTTGGCGGCAAAGAACTGGTTCAAAAGAAAGTTCGCCTCCTGTCGGTCATGGCGGGTGCGTTCAAACAAATCGTGGGCGACACCGGCCACCTGTATACGCACAAGGAATACAATGTTCACAAGGATGTCGCTTCTGCACGGAAGCTTGTCGCTGGCTGGCCGACACCGATCATTTGGAGCGGTTTTGAAATCGGCAAGAATCTGACATATCCGCACCAGAGCATTTTGCACGACTACCGGTACGTCAAACATCATCCGCTTCCGGAAGCCTACACACTTTACAATCCGCCGCCTCATGATCGACCGACGTGGGATCTGACATCTGTGCTTTACGCCGTCCGCCCGGATGCGGGATATTTCGATCTGTCGCCAGTGGGTCAGGTCATAGTCGACGAAAAGGGTTACACGACATTCAAAGAACAGAAAAACGGCCGCGACCGCTACATGATTTTGCGTGACGAACAGAAGCAGCGTGCCACCGAAGCGTTGATGTTGTTATCCAGCCAGCCACCAAGTGCATTGAAGGAATGATGGGCGATTCAGATTCACCGAAGATCGTGGTGCTTGGATCCATCAACATGGACCTTGTCGCGCGATGTGATTCGCTGCCGCTGCGTGGGCAGACCCTGACGGCGAAATCGTTCGCCGAAATCCCGGGCGGCAAAGGAGCCAATCAGGCGGTCGCAGCCAGTCGTGCTGGTGCGCGTGTTTCAATGATTGGTCGAATCGGAAGCGACGCGTTCGCCGACCGATTGCTTACCGACTTGAAAGATGATCAGGTCGATGTGAAAGCGGTTCAATCTGCGGAAGGCCCCTCGGGCGTGGCAATGATCACGGTCGCCGACGATGGCGAAAACCAAATCGTGGTCGTACCCGGCGCGAATGGGT
>CAYZYB010000789.1:0-3248 GCA_964481505.1 uncultured Planctomycetaceae bacterium
GCAGAAGGCGTCACGGCGGATTCCGGTGACCTGCGATTTTCTTTTCGAGTGCGACCGCCGGAACCTTCGACGTCTTCTGTTGACAATGCCACCAATGCCACCAGTGCGAACGATGGCTTTGCCGAAAAACGATCGAGGCTTCAGTGGCGACTGGCAGCGGAAACTTCCCCCATTCGTGCTCAACGGAACGGTCGCAGCATCAATATCGATTCGTCGCTGCGTCTGGATGCGATTGGAGATCTTTCGTCCACTTCAGCTGACTTGACGCGTGCAAGAATCGCGGGGGACTTTGGTGAGATTACAGCCGATCCAATTCAGAATGGCTATCTGGTCGGTGGCCAGGTGAACCCTGATCGCTTGTGGCAGGACGTTCGCCAGCTGATCGAGATTCCGAGGCCAGGACTGACGAGCGATGTCGAAATCGATGGCGAAATTCGTTCTAACGCATCGGCCATTCAACTGTCCGGGTTCTCGCTGTCATCGCGGGAGATCGCCGTCAAAACGCCATTGCTGACTGTGTTTCCCAGCGCACCATTGGTGCAAATGTTTGACGGAACGGTAACGGTCGACGGCACATCGCCAGCTTTGAAGACGTTGATTGCGCCGTGGCATTCGGCGACCTGGCTGGCCGATCGTTCGGTCGTTTCGGCAAAGCTGGGCGCCAATCCAAAGCAGCGCATCACTGTTCAGGCTGTTATTCGCCCTGAGGAATCGCGGTTACAGAATTCGACTTCCGGCGACGACGCCTTTTTCATCATCAATCAGGCTCGCATCGATGCAAACCTTGTGGCGGACACACAGACCGGTCACTTTCTTGTGGAACGGGGAGACATCGAAATCCCCGGACTAAAAGCCACTGTGTCCGGAAGCCTCGGCATGGCTGCGGGCCTGTTGACGATGAACCTCGACGCCAAAACGCAATACGATCTCGATCAACTCACACAACAGTTGCTCAATGATCCACAGAGAAAAATTCAACTCACGGGCGTCCGCACAGATGTCTTCCACCTCGAAGGCGCACCAGGCATCTGGAACGAATCGGATCTCGCACGTCACATCGGTGCCTCACCCACTAATGCCGCCGCCAACTCGCTGTCGACTTTGAAAGCAACGGGGCAGGTTTCGTGGGACGGCGGTCGACTCTACGGCCTGACACTCGGCGAAGGCGCCGCCGTTGCGGAACTACACAACGGTTTGCTTCGAACGGAACCTATCGGCTGTTCGCTCGGCACGGGCAGTGTGAACGTCATGCCGCAGTGGGACATGAACTCGAATTTTGTACAGCTCGCCCCCGGAAGTCGCATCCAGAATCTGGAAGTGACGCCGGAACTCAGCCGCGAATGGCTGGGCTACATGGCGCCGATGATGTCTGATGCGGCTAACGTGCAGGGAACCGTTTCTGCCCGAGTGCAGCAGTTCGACTATTTTCTGGACAGCCCGTCGACCAGCACGATTCATGGAAACCTGAGTCTGATCAATGCAATGGCCGGTGCCGGGCAGTCACTGGGGCCGCTCATGCAGGTGCTCGACCTGGTGGACCGCAATGCAAACAATCAGCCGGGGCAATCACGGCAACTTCAATTTCCCGATCAGGACATTCCCTTTGAAGTTCGCAACGGCATGGTGATGCATGACGGTCTGCAGGTGCAATTTGGCAACTACCGAATCAGCAGTAGCGGAGGCGTTGGCCTGGACAGGCGGGTGCAGTTGACGCTTACCGTGCCGCTGGAAAAGAACGTCGCCGCACCCTCAAACGCGCGGAGCATTCAGATCCCCGTTGGTGGCACGGTCGACCGACCGCAGCTGAACACCGGGGGACTGCTGCAGAATCTCGGCCAGCAACAGATCCGCAATCAGGTTGACAAGCAGTTCGACCGCGGTCTCAACAAGCTGTTCGACAAGCTTCGTTAGAAAGCACGTCATACGTTCGGCGGCTTCAAGCCGATCTGCTTCGGCCATAAATCGTGACACTCTGGCCGTTTCCGAAAGTGCATTCCGGTTGCGCATTCCGTCTGCCTGATCACTTAACCACGTGAATCGAAAAAGCGTTTCTTGCAGAAAGCGCCCTGTCATTCGCCGGGGAACTTTTCCGATCCAGCGATTGTTCAAATAGCAACGACGGAAACTGCAATCGCGAGCATCAGGGTTAATAGTACAGTCTGTTCCATCAGCCTTTCACCGATTCCTTTCGATCATCGTCGATCAATTCGAACGTCTGCGAACCAGCGACACCTGTCGCCGCAACCCGTCAGCTGCGGTGTGTTCTGTTTTTCAGCCGCTGACCTCGATGGCGATCTCCTGCGAGCCATTCACACGGCGAGCACAGCTATTTTTGACGGCAGTGCCCTATGTTTAAAAAGGAAAGAACAATTCTGATGGCTCCACGTTTCCATTACTGTAGTGCAATGAATACTCTGCCCCAAGTGGCGAAGCACAGTTGTCAACATTCTGCTGACGATGGTGGTTGCCGATATAAGTCGCCTGTGGTCGCGGTGATCAGGTTTTCACTGCACAACATGAGTCGACACAAGTCAGAACTATCCCAAACAATCAGAAATTTGCTCTAAGTCGGTCACATTTATGGAACTTTCTAACGTAGCGAAATCCTTCGACGCAGCCGTTCAGCAGATCGGCAAAGTGGTTGTCGGACAAGTGGAACTGATCGAAGGTGTGCTGGTCGCACTGTTTTCGGAAGGCAGTGTCCTGATCGAAGGCCCGCCTGGCCTGGGTAAGACACTGCTGGTCAACGTGCTGGCCAAAACGGTTGCCTGCGATTTTAATCGTGTGCAATTCACGCCGGATCTGATGCCATCCGATCTGACAGGACACAGCATCTATGACATGAAGGATCAGCAGTTCCGTTTCAATCGCGGTCCTGTTTTCACAAACATTCTTCTCGGCGACGAAATCAATCGTTCTCCGCCCAAAACGCAGGCGTCTCTGCTGGAAGTGATGCAGGAACGTCAGGTCACGGTCGACGGCGTCACTCATTCGCTTAGTCGCCCGTTTCTCGTCATCGCGACACAGAACCCGATCGAACAGGAAGGCACCTACCCGCTGCCGGAAGCTCAGGTGGATCGATTTATGTTCAAACTGCTGGTCGATTACCCGACCACGCTGGACGAAGTCGACATTCTGAAGCATTACACCGGCGGCAAAGATCCTCGACATCTGCACGACTTCGATGTGCAATCGATTCTGAACGCAGAAGACATCATGGCGATGCAGGAAGCGGTAAAATCTGTGAT
>CAYZYB010000790.1:0-3244 GCA_964481505.1 uncultured Planctomycetaceae bacterium
GCGTTTTGGCATCCGGCGACCAACGGACGTCCGGGGTACCTGCCGACGGGTCAGGACGATCATAGTTCATTCCTACAAGGCGATCTCGTGAGGCATCTTTTCGAAATGAATTCTCTTCAGAACCGTCGCTGGACAACTGCGCTGCAGAATCGGCAGGGGATCGCTTCGCGGGCCGAATCCACAGGTTGTGATCGTGAACATACGCAACATGCTTCCGGTCAGGAGACATGGTAGCGGACGGCTTGCGACGATTCCTTTGTCGAGACTTCTCCTTGCTACGATCGTTGTTACCTAAACGAAGATTCTCGAATGAAGCGTCATTCAGGATAACGTGATTCCCGTTATCGAACGCCTCGAAATATGCGAGCGACTTTCCATTTTTTTGTACCAACCAAACATGTCCGGCAAACGTGTGTTGAGTGCGACGCTGGCCTGGTTTCAGTCGACCATAGGACTGCAATGAACCGCTGCGGTCGATCCAGATCAGTTCCACCTCGCTTGTGAGATCGTTTTGGATTTCCAGCTCAACATTCCCGCCTCGATCGACAGACTTTCGTTTCTGCGCAAAGAAAGTTGTGCCGTTCAGTGGTTTAGTGTGGTTCTCAAGTTGCCGAACTTCACCGGAGCTTAAGCCGACTTCGACAGAAATCCTGTCGCCCGACAGTCGCACCATTGTCATGTCGTCGTTGAATTCGATTGACTGAAATGGCAGTTTTCGAGGAGAGACTGTGCCACCAGTTTTTGTGGACAGTTCCTGAGCGACCCGAACGTGGTCGAACGCGGGTTTCCGTGAACCCTCATCGGGCCGAACAAGCACGAATTCATGGCCCTCGCCAGGTAGTTCCACACGATACCAAAACCAGCTGCCGTCGCCAGACCAGTTCGCCTTGACGCGATCACGATAAACTCGAGGCTGCTGCGCGGTGGATTGGCACGGCAGACATGACAGTAAGATTGCGAGCGCAAGGGGTGTGAGCGATGATTTCAGAATGTTCATGATGGTGAGCTGCATAGAGTTTGTTGCAGGTGAAGTTCAGCGGCGAAATCGTCGGACCAAAAGCGTCGTTGTCTGCATGGACGAAGCAGGATGACAGGAGTCGGAGTGCAGAGCAAATCTCAATGCCGACCAATGACAAGGCATTAATGACATTTCAGTATCAGGCAGCCTTGCCACCCCCTTTTCGTGAGTGGCGATACAACGTAAACTTGTTTCCCGGAGCCTGAGTGGCTCATTCAGTTGTCCCGCACGATACCCGCAAATCAGCATGGCCAAGAAAAAATCCGCTAAATCTAAGGGTTCCAAAGACGTTCCGCTGGAAGAGGCGATGGACGAACTGCAGGGAATCGTGACAGATCTCGAATCCGGCCAGGAACCTCTAAACGAATCCCTGGCAAAATTCGAACGCGGCATGGAATTGTTGCGCAAGTGTCACCAACAAATCGAAGATGCGGCCCAACGTATTGAAGTGGTGACGCGCGTTCAATCGAATGGAACGGTCGAAATCGCTGACTTCGACGGATCTTCCACGCTGGAACGCAACACGAAACAGGCTGATGAAGGCGATTCGAAGCTGTTCTGAGTTTGCCAACGCTGTTTTGCCGCATGAGTAGCCGAAAGCTGGCCAACTCAGATTGCCCGCAGTTCTACAATGAACTTTTAGCCTGGCTCCGGGATGAAAATTCCGGGCGGCATTGCTGGCAGGTCCATGAGTTCAGCTTTGCGAGTTTCCGAATCCAAAATCACGACGGTTGGCTTGCGAAACATCCAGCCCGCCACTTCGCCGGGATTGATGAACAACCGACCGTTCTTGTCTTCTACAATGCTGGGGCGATGGGTATGAGCGAACACGACGACGTCTTCGTCTCCCAGGCATTCGCGGAGTTCACTCAGCTGGTGGGCCATTACGATCTTCAGACCATCCGGCGTTTCGGTACACACAGGGCCGTGAGCCATCGGCCCCACAATCTTCATGCCGCCAAGAATTCCACGTTGATTGCCGTCATTGTCTCCAAAACATGCGACGACTCGTCCCGTAAATTTCCGCATCGAGGGAACAACTAATGGCGACACAAGGTCTCCGGCAATAAGAATTAATCCGCATCCGTGCGCATTAAAAAGCCCAATTGCGTGACGCAAATTGTCCACGTTGTCGTGGATGTCTGCCATGATGCCGATTTTCATTGCGTCTTCTTTTTTCTACCACGTGTCTCGCAGGCTAATAGCTGCGGGTGCAACCTTCGTTCGCAGGCGGAATGACGAGGGTACAAGTGCATACACAGGAGCTCGGGACATGACGTCGATCGCGTTAATGTCCCGGGCCGAATACGAGGCACGCATTGTGGCCACCAAACCCAAAGCTGTTGGTAAGGGCGTAGCCAATCTCCATTTCCCTTGCCTCGTTGGGAATGTAATCCAGATCGCATCCTTCTCCTGGAGTGTCCAGGTTGATCGTCGGAGGAGCCGTGTTGGAGCGAATCGCTTCGAGGCAGAAGGCTGCTTCGACGCCGCCAGATCCCCCCAGAAGATGGCCCAGCTGACTCTTGGTACTGGAAACCGCGACGCCGTCTGCATGAGAACCGAATACACTCCGGATGGCTCTGGTTTCTGCCATGTCGCCGAGCGGAGTACTGGTTCCGTGAGCGTTAATGTAGTCGATTGCGTCCGGCGCCAGTTTAGAATCCAGCAATGCAAGCTCCATTGCCTTCGCCGCACCACGACCCTCGCCGTCCGGAGCTGTCATGTGAGCACCATCGGAGGTCATCCCGTAGCCGACAACTTCCCCCAGAATATTGGCTCCTCTCTGCTTCGCAAATCCCAGTTCTTCCAGGACCAGAACTCCCGCACCTTCTGACATGACGAAACCGTCGCGGTCCTGATCAAACGGGCGACTGGCGCGCTGGGGATCGTCATTTCGCACAGACAGAGCGTTCATTCGTGCGAAGCCAGCGATTCCCATGGGAGTCATCGGTGCTTCCGTGCCACCCGTGACGATAACATCGGCCATTCCCATTTGAATCAGCCGAAACGCATTGCCAATCGCGTGGGTCGCAGACGCGCAGGCACTGACAGTGGCCAGGCTTGGGCCGCGCAGGCCCCAGTGCACGGATATATTGCCACTCGCCGCATTAGCCATGAGCTTGGGGATCATGAACGCAGAAATACGTTCCGGACCGCGATCAAAGAGTCGCGAATGCTGATCCTCGATTTCGTCAAGCCCGCCGATGCCACTGCCAATCACACAAC
>CAYZYB010000791.1:0-2001 GCA_964481505.1 uncultured Planctomycetaceae bacterium
TCGAATTGGGCGTTGTAGTACGTTCTGCCATCGGCGTTTTCATTCTTGAAGATCGATGCTGAAATCGAGCTTAATCGAATGCGATGTACGGGAGCGTTGTTTTCTTGTGACATAATTTTGTCCTTTCGTTGTGTTTAAGTTTGACAAGCACCTCGCTTGCCTTGTGCGAGTTAAGCCGCATCGACTAAACGACGTCATGGTCAACACGTTTGAGCGGGCCGACCATTGACGGCAATGTGCAGCGATGTGGCTCGATGCTACATGGGCTGGCAAGGTGCTGTTGAACTCTGATAGCACGGAAAAAGATGAAGTCCAACAACTAACTTGCTGCAGCTGCCGTGACGCATGAAATCAATTTCTATCTTGCAATGACAACGACTAAATGGCAGAAGCACTGTCATAGGTCATGCAACAAGAGTTCGATTGGGCAGTTCAAAATAGTGAGCCTGTTGCGAGGCAGCAGTTGCCTCCTGCTGGCCGCTTGTTTTTTGCGATTCAAAACGACGATATTCGGTTAGCCGAGGCCGTTCTAAGTGAAGGCTTCGTTCCGTACGATTACTGGATAGGCGGCAAATCATTTCTTCGGCATGCGGGTGAGCAAGGTCGTCGAGCGATCTGTGAAACGTTGGTACGTTATGGTGCCGACCCAAACGAAGCAAATGGCAAACGCAACTACGCCCTCCTTCACCGTGCCGTTGCATCAGGGAACTATGGATTCGCAAGTATTCTTTTAGATCTGGGTGCAGTCCCCTCCCCGTTTACAAGTAATAACGCGACCCCACTGCACTTCGCGGCCAGAAGCGGTCTTGAGTACTTAGCCAGAAAATTGCTTCAGTACGGCGCGGATATAAACCCCCAAGACACCAAGGGACGGTCTCCGCTTTTACTTGCATTCGAGAAATCACACATGGGAGTCGCCAAGCTACTGGTCAAATACAATGGCGACTTGAACCTCCCTGATAACTCCGGCCTGACACCTCGCATGGTGGCTGAGCGGTTGGGAGAAGCCTGCTCCGAATTCCGGCCTGACTAGCAAGTGCGGAAATACAGAAATGCGAAACTTCACAGATGCGAATGCAGGGAAAGTCGCACATCAGGAAATACGTGGTTGGGAAATTGCGATGCTACACAAGACCGCAGATGCGAATAAACGTGATTGCGAACCTGCGTCGATGCGGATTTACGGGCTTGCGAAATTGCGAATCACAAGCTTGGCTTTTCAACAGGGGAGTTGAGCGTTCGCAAATGGTCGTTCCAGTCGCTTCCCGTTGCACTAGGCAATTTGATTTGTATAGCGATCGATGACAGCTCACGCCCCAGTTCCGCTTGGAATCGTTCAGCAAGAGCGACACCAGCAGTATCGTTATCAAATGCCAGCCAAACTGTCGTGAGCGATGGCATCGCTTTAAGGGTTTGAATTAATAGATCGAGCTGCATTGGTGAAACTTGCCCCGCAGTGCTAAAAAACTGTCGATCTTCCGTTCCAAAGATGGACGCCACACTAAGCAAATCGATCGCAGATTCGCTAAAAACGGCCGTTGTCACTTCTTGTACCGAATTCGAGCGAAACAATGATTTCACTCCACCAGGTGAGAACCCTGTAAACGACCGGTTTTTCACCTCGAAACCAGACAGTTCACCATCGATGGTCCGGTGGGCAAACAGCACGTTGCCTCTGGTGTCGGTGCGTATCTGCCCATCGAAGATCGGATCAGCAATTGTGGAGGAGGGAACGCTCCTACCTTCCGTCAAATACCGATTACTCGCCGAAATCGGATCCGCCTTCATCCATGACTTTAAAACGCGGCCTGCATCGTGTCCGCTCGGCTCCAGAACAATTGGAGTGCTAATTGCGGAAAAGTTGGAGTCAACTGCCGACCAGGCCCGGAGCTTTTGCCGAATTTTGCCTAGCGAGATATTCTGCCTAGCCTGAATGAAGTCGAGTATCGTTCCAGAGTCTTCGCCTTTCACATTGAAATACACATAGTGACGATTTGGTCG
>CAYZYB010000791.1:2101-3242 GCA_964481505.1 uncultured Planctomycetaceae bacterium
CGAAAATGCGAACTTGCGAAACATCTGCACTGCGAATCGCAAACGCTTTCTTTGACTACTTTTTATTTCCAATCGCCTTTTGTCAAAGTCCCTGCATGCTCATTGCCAGCTATTTCCGAGAGATAACCGCCACTCGGCATGTGTTTAATTTGTGTTAATGGATGTGTTACGGATTTTCAGTAAGCCGTAGGTCTTTGAAATTGTTAAACTCTTTGATTTGGTGAGTGTGTGAAATGTCGAAAGCAAGTGTGCAAAGTGTCGAAACAGAGTGTGTGAAATGTCGAAACTTTCCCCTCGGTGGGTGAAGTGACGAAACTACTTGACTCGGTGTGTGAAATGTCGTTTTATCGTAGTCAGTGTGTGAAGTAACGAAAGAATCGCCGAACCGTTCACCGTTGTTGCCCGACCGGCATCCAACACCGGACTTCTTTGTCTGCGACATCTTTGATGCAGCGCCAAAAGGTGATATGGCATCGATGGAACATCCAATCTTCAGCTTGTCGACCAAGCCAGATCTCCGAATCCGTCGTTATGAACACAAGGCTTCATGGATCGAGATTAAACCGTCGACGGATGGTATGGCAACCATTCATGATCGTGACATCTTGATTTACTGCATCAGCCAACTGATCGCCGCCTTCAACGACGGTCGACCAATGGCTCAGTCAGTGCGATTCAAAGCTCACGACTTATTACTGGCAACCAATCGCGTAACCAATGGCCGAGGGTACGAATTATTGCGAGCTGCGATGGAACGCCTTGCAGGAACGCGAATCACTACAAATATCATCACGGGTGAAAACGAGATCATGCGTGGCTTCGGATTAATCGAAAGCTACGAAATTGTCCGTGAAACCCGTGAGGGTCGAATGCAGGAAATAGAGATCAAACTGTCCGACTGGGTTTACAACGCAATTCGATCACAAGAGGTGCTTACATTGCACCGTGATTACTTCCGGCTACGGCGACCGATAGAACGAAGGATCTATGAAATTGCACGCAAACATTGCGGAAGAAAAAATGAATGGCGAATATCACTCGCGTTGTTGCGAAAGAAGTGTGGTTCGGGTTCTACACTCAAGGAATTTAAACGGTTGGTAAGCAAGGTCGTGCGGGACGATATCGAAAACAATCACATGCC
>CAYZYB010000792.1:0-3240 GCA_964481505.1 uncultured Planctomycetaceae bacterium
ACACCGTCGTATTCTTTACGTCGGATAATGGTTCGTACATGTACACGTACAACGAAGCTGACAAAAAAGATCATGTCGACGACGTGACCGTACAGGGTTATCGAGCCGAACATCACAAAGCCAATGGCGTTCTGCGAGGCACCAAGGCCGACGTGTGGGAAGCGGGGCATCGCGTACCGTTTTTTGTCCGCTGGCCTGCCGGAGTTAAAGCTGGTTCAGTTAGCGGAGAAACGATTACGCATACGGACATCTATGCAACCTGCGCCGCGATCGTGGCTGCGACACTGACGGACGAAGAAGCGGAAGACAGCGCGTCGCTGTTGCCAATCTTAAAAGAGCAAGCTGCCGGTCGTGGCGCTCCCGTGATCAATCACTCCGCCAGCGGAATGTTCGCGATCCGTGATGGCAAGTGGAAGCTCGTGGCCGGAACAGGATCCGGCGGACGACAGCAACCGAAGGGCAAAGTTGATGGCCAGCCGTTTCAGTTGTTTGACCTGGAAGCGGATATTTCCGAGCGGAATAACGTAGCTGCTGATCACCCGGATGTTGTTGAGCGACTGACTTCGCAATTGGCAAAGATCCGCAATGACGTTCGCAGCGTGTCGCGGTAGCGTTGCAGGTCCAACGTGTTGGGATGGACTCTCGCCGTTAGGTGAGCTTTGATGCCGTGGCCTGTTCTTCAACCGCGAACGCGGCTGTCGCGAACACATCGTGTCAGGCCGATTTCGCAGCGACGCTGCAAAATTCTGTCTGGCAGGCAGGATCTACATTCGTGTCGACCTTCGATATAATGTCGGCCATGATCGAAATTCAGCAGCTGGAATTTTTTTACCCAAACAGCAGCTTCGGCCTTTCTGTGCCGTCGCTGCAGATCGATGCACCCTGCGCGGCGGCGATTGTTGGCCCCAGTGGTTCCGGTAAAACGACGTTGCTGCACCTGATGGCAGGAATTTTGGCCCCTGCTGCTGGCAGGATCGCTGTTGGAGATCAGGCGATTTCATCGCTGCCAGACGCCGCTCGTCGGAGTTTTCGGCTGCAACATGTCGGCATGGTGTTTCAGAACTTCGAACTCATCAAATATCTGAATGTGATCGACAATGTGCTGCTGCCGTGCCGCATCGGTGACGCGATCGCTATGTCGTCAGAGGTCCGTGATCGTGCTCATTCGTTATTGTCTGCTGCGGGGTTGGAAAGCCACGTGCGCAAGTCGGTAACGAAGCTATCTCAGGGCGAACGACAGCGTGTCGCGATTTGTCGAGCACTGCTGACGCGGCCTTCGTTGCTGCTTGCTGATGAGCCTACGGGTAATCTTGATCCGGCAACTTCTGAACGGGTGCTGCAGTTGCTGTTGGATTCGGTGCGAGAACACAACGGGACGCTGGTGATGGTGACTCACGATCATTCGCTGCTGCATAAATTTGATCGCACAATCGACTTCGCGCAGTTCTTGACGACGGCGGAGACCGTCGGATGAAGAACGCATTTTATCTGGCGCTGCGATCGTTGCGGTGGTATCGGGGGCGAGCGATCATCATTGTGCTTTGTCTGGCGCTCACGTTGTGGCTGCCGATGACGGTTCGGTTGCTGCTGGGACAGTTTCGCACAGAAATCATCGCGCGGGCAAACTCGACACCGCTGGTCATTGGAGCTCGGGGAAGTCGTGTCGACCTTGCTTTGCAGGCGTTGTACTTCGATACCGTTGCGCCCGATCAGACGACGATGGCGGAGGTCGACTACATTCAGGAAAGTGGTTTTGCGACGGCGATTCCGATTCATGTGGACTACAAGACTCAGAGCGTCAATAACGTCGCCGGGGCGCCGATTGTGGGGACGACGATTGAGTATTTCGAATTCCGCGGGCTGCATACCGCAGAAGGCAGTGGCATGGCGATTCTTGGCGACTGCGTTTTAGGTGCTGGCGTTGCTGAACGCTTTGATCTCGGTGCGGGTGACAAGATTCTGTCAGCTCCCAGGAACGCATTTAATCTTGCCGGGGATTATCCGCTAAGGATGAACATCGTGGGAGTGTTGGCTACGTCGCATACTCCCGATGACGATGCTGTTTTCGTTGACATCAAAACAGCGTGGATCATCGACGGTATCGGCCACGGTCATCAGTCGCTTAAAGGCAAGTCGGTCGAAGACGGATCGTTGCTGGAAAAGTCGGAGACGTCCGTCACGGCAAGCGCGGCGATCCTGCCGTTTACGGAAATCACACCGGAGAATTTGGCGTCGTTCCACTTTCACGGGGACGAGGCGACGTTTCCCGTGTCTGCTGTCATCGCGAATCCGCATAGTCGGAAAGATCAGACACTGTTGCTTGGGCGGTACGCATCAGTGCATACCGAAACCGCTCAGTGTGTAAAGCCTGGCGAAGTGGTTGACGATCTCCTGAGTATCGTCTTTCGTGTGGAACGGTTGGTGTGGATCAGTTCGCTGCTGGCGACAATCGTTACGTCACTTTTGCTGGGGCTGGTGCTGTTTTTGTCGATGCGTCTGCGTGCCGGTGAAATGCAGACCATGCATAAACTTGGATGCAGCCGATCGACGATCGCGATGCTGTTGGGTTCCGAAGTGTTCCTTATGACGGCCGCCGGTGTGGCGTTGGCGATCATCGGCGCATGGTGCAGCAGAGTAGCAGCTGCCGACTGGCTGCAATCACTGCTATTCTGATGCGGCAGTTGCACGCCAAAGAACTACGTCGCCGGAGTTCGCAGAATTCGAGGACAGGTTGACCGAGCTCAGGTGAGTTCAGCTGCAACGTGCCCCGAAATCCTGGAACGGCGGGAGAACTAACCTTCGCCGAATTCTTCGTCGTAGTCCGCGATGGCGGCTTCGATCACCTTTTCGGCGCGGTTGCGACCGTAGGTTCCGTCGATGGCAACCTGTTGTGTGGTATCGCCCGGCATCACTTTGTAGGTCGTGAAGTAGTGTACCAAACGTTGAATGATGGCCTGTGGAAGTTCGTCGATGTCTTCGACGTGAGACCAAATATTGTCGGACGCCAGGATGCCGATGATTTTGTCGTCCGCTTCGCCATCATCGAGCATCGGCAATCCACCGATGACTCGAACATTGACGATCACTTCTGATTTCGTAATCGGTCGTTCACTGAGTACGCAAATGTCCAGCGGGTCACCGTCTCCACGTTTTGAACGTGGCATCATGGCCGCCACGCGTTTGCCGCAGTACGTCCGAGGAATGAAACCATAAAGAGCGGGCGGTTGTGAGGACGTGCGT
>CAYZYB010000793.1:0-3233 GCA_964481505.1 uncultured Planctomycetaceae bacterium
GCATTGAAGAATCTGCATGACAGCAGCAGGGGCATACGGCCCCTGTCGCCGTCGGTGAGGCTGCGATTTGCATTGGCTGGAATTCGCACGACAATAGCCGAATTCGCCCAATGAGAAATCACTAGGAGTGCATTGTGAAAGCAAACTTCAAACGAGCATCACCGTATGCAGATGACGCCATGAACCTGCCGGTCAAGGATGTCGATGCTGCGGTGTCGTTTTATGAGACAATCATGGGGTTTGCCGTTACGTCGCGTGCAACTGATCCTGTGAAGTCGGCAACACTGGCCCGAGACGATGTCCAGATCGCGATCTGTGAGAACGGAGGAGACCCTTCGCAGGAAGGCTGCTTCTTCGAAGTCGACGATGTTGAGGCAGCGTTTGCTGAATTACAGAACAATGGCCTGAAATCAAACGCAGACTTTCGAACGGAAAAACACGGCGACACAACCTATCGTCTGTTCTTCGTCGTCGCACCGGACGGGTTATGCTACTGCATCGGCGAACCCCAGTCATAAACGGCTCACACGCAATACAGAAAGTGTGGTCGCACGTGCCGTGCTGAACATCTTTCTGTACTGTGACTGACCGCTGACGTAGGCATGGATCTCGAACACTAAAGTCATTGCAGTCTGGAACACATATGGAGCCTTCCGACAAATCCCAAGCAGAAGAACTGCGTCAGGCGATTGCTATATCTAAAACGCTTCTGAAGTACGGCGTAACTGGCAACTCTGATGAGACGATCGATGTCGATGCCCGTGTTGAATCCCTGCTGAAGACTGAGGCTGGTATGGAGTGCCTCGTCGCTCTGTTCGGTAACGTCGCCAATCCCGCAGATGACTTCTACACCAACCTTATGGAATGCCGGGAATGGATGCAGTGCTTTGATAATGCCAATGAAGCTACCGGTCGGCTCTGGTCCGCTGTGTTTAGCAATGTTGCCGAAGACTGTAGGGAAGAGTTTCTGAGCAGAATTCTGGATGTACCTGGGAGAGAGTTCAATGCTGCCCTTTTCGGCATGCCTGTAGTGGTCGAGCAGCATAGGCTGGCTCAGACCTTTCTGAAGACTTGGCTCCCTAACGTATTCAAGAGAACAGAAGGCGGGGTCGACAAGCCGTTCTGGGTGGCCGTTGACACGATCTGTGAACAAGACGCACAATTTGCGTTGTCAATTATTCGGGAATTCGCGTTCGCCACGAGCCGAGAACACCATGAGATTGCGGCACACATGTTGGGAAGACTTCGAACCCAAACGATATCGCACAAGTTGCGTGTGTTGCTTGAGCAAATTTCAGACGAACTCCTGCAGAGTTTTTCTCGCTCGGCTCGCCAGTGTTTCTACTGGTCGTGGATAACCACTGCCCACCAAAGAATAATCGACGAACAAGAATTCGCCGACTTGCTTCAGCACTGCAATGAGGAGAATGACGATGCGGACGTGGTACTCGGTGTCCTGGCCAAGTTGCCTTATGGCAAGTCGCTCCCCGACGCGCTGTATACGAAAATTGTAGATGCCGTTTCAAGCCGAATCAGGCTGGCCACGTCGAGTACCACAAGATTTCATGTGTCGTTTCTTGCCCAGATGATCTTGAAGGCAAATCGCGACGACACCGCTACGCATGAACGTGTCCTTCGTTGGGTGATCCAGCTTCAGCCAGTGCCGCCGAATGAAGACTCGACATGGAGCCAAATTGACTATTTGCTTTCGACTTTTGCAGGCGATCAGCCGAAATCAATCGTCAAATGGTTTGAACAACTGATAGAGGCATCTCCTATCGGTGTGTTTCGCGTTATCCACCAGACTTCGTGGCTGAACGAAAGCGCAAGCAAGTTGCGAACGCCGGAGGGCGCGAACTTCATTGCTCGTTGCTGTACGTCCTCTAAACATGCAATGCGAAGAATCGGAGTGATTCTATTCGACAGACTGAAATTCGAGACACTACCAGCTTCGGCCGTTGGTGCATCCGGAAGCGATGGTGTACTTCTTTTCTATTACGAGGCACAACTGGTCCTTCTTCAACCGGAAACGATTGCTCGCCTGTATGTAACGCTCGCCCCGCACGTCGAAGAAATGCCTTCTGAATTTCGTGATGAATTTCGCGAAGAAGTAAAGTTGCAGGCTCACAATTATGCTGGACGCTGCCGAAGCGAACTAAAGCGTTTGGGAGCCGGTATTGGCATGATTCAGGAAGTTGTGACAGAACTTTCGGATTACTTTGAACTTTGGAGCAAAGCACGAAAGTCGTCGGTCAACGCTATCGATGTCCCGGAGCATCGAGTTGGCGTACGGCTTCATGAGCGGATGCTGACTCAGGCAAGAAATGAGGGCTTTGAAAGTTCATGGGTTTCGAAAATCAGCAAACGCATGGATGTTGTCTATGGCCAGCAACACTGTCAGTTCATTCATGGCGAACTTCAACCGCCAACGTCATACACCACGAGTCATGACGAATATGAAGTTCCGGTCGTCGATATTCTTGCCCCGGAAAAGATGGCAGTGCGGCGGGTGAATGCACAACTCAAGGTGAAAGCAATTTCTAGTCGTCAGCAGGGAGGGATCTCGTGAAACCGGAGTCTGACGAGCACAGAGCATTCCTCACTTACTACATCCAGAGCCTTGGTGAACGAACTCGCCACGAGGAGAAAGGCACGAAATTCGGCTTCGACTGGACAATCTACAACCTCAATATCGTGGGTGACTGGGTTCCTTATCGACTTCCTTTCTTACGAACAGGTCATGGCGAGACTGCAAAGACGAAAACCGAAGCGGAGTTTGGGATCGATCTGGGTTTTCTTTCCGCAGATGGTGAAACCCTGAGACTCTTTGTGCTCAAAGACGAGCCATTGAAGAACAGGACGTGGCACAAGAATTCTTTTGACGCAGATATTCGCAGCGCCGCAAGTCCGCCACTCGACGACCCACTGCTCGCAAATGTCAGAAGAGTCGACGTCATTCTGGCTTATAACAAGGATGAAGACCACAACGGCGTCGAGCTGTATAAACGCCTTACTGCCGGGCTTGGTGAGAAACTCGACAAAGGTGTGTTGCGAAGCTTCGAGCGGTGGAATTTATCTCGAATCGTTGAAGAGGTTCGTGAAAAGCTCTTATCGCCACAGTTGCTGCCACAAAAGTTCTATTCTCAATTCGCATACGTGTGTTCACAGGTTGGAGAGTTCGCTTATGGGTCAGATGGATGGCAGCAGCAACTGATACCGAACTGGCGTCGTTT
>CAYZYB010000794.1:0-3231 GCA_964481505.1 uncultured Planctomycetaceae bacterium
ATTGGTGACTGCTCTCTATCCTGGCAGCGTCTCAATTGCCATCGGCGGCCCTCCGCCAGCCAATGTGCCGGAAGCTGTTGCTGCCACCGAAGCAGAGATGAAGCCCTATGCGGAAGTCATTGATGATACAGACGTCACCATCGCTATGGTGCCAATCGCTGGTGGTGAATTCGTCATGGGCAGCGGGGCAGCAGAAAAGAATCGCGACGAAACAGAAGGCCCGCAACATAAGGTGAAGGTCAGCGCATTCTGGATGGGGAAGTACGAAATCACGTGGAATCAGTACGAAATCTGGGGAGAGAATATCGATATCGCTCGCCGAAAAATCTTTCGGTCAAAAGGAACACCTCGCGACGAAATCGCCGACGCGGTGACTCGCCCCACACCGCCGTACACGGACATGAGCTTCGGGATGGGCAAAGGCAACAATCCGGCGATCTGCATGACGCAACATGCCGCTCGCAAATACTGCGACTGGCTGTCTGCAAAGACCGGCCGCTATTATCGACTTCCCACCGAAGCAGAATGGGAATATGCCTGCCGTGCCGGAACGACGACGGCGTACTCTTTTGGCGACGATATTTCTGAACTGGACGATTACGCCTGGCATGTCGGCAACAGCGATGATGCTTACCACGAAGTCGGACAGAAGAAACCGAACCCGTGGGGGCTGCATGACATTCATGGCAACGTTGCCGAATGGACGCTCGACCAGTTTGTTCCGGACGCCTACGGAATACGAAAAGGCGGCGTCACAAATCCGCTGGCAGTGCCTTCGAAGCTGTTTCCAAGAGTTGTCCGTGGTGGCGGCTGGGACGATGAACCGCGTATGCTGCGCAGCGCTGTTCGTGAAGGGTCGGCTCTGGAATGGAAAGAACAGGACCCGCAGATTCCGCAGAGTATTTGGTATCACACAGATGCACTGGGCGTCGGACTTCGCATTGTTCGTCCACTGACCGAACCGTCGGAAGAAGAAAAAGCAGCCAAGTGGGCCAAAACAGCGCCAGTACAACTCGATCCCGTCGTTGAATAGGCGCGAAGCGCCGTTCGTGTCATCATAGATAACATTAAATTCAGATTTCAGATTTTAAGCACTGCTACTAATTACCAACCGCAACTATCGTCGCCTTTCCACGCGAATCATTCCGCATTCCTTTTGTCAGGACTATCGGCCATGAATACTCCTTCTCAGGATACAACTCGACGTTCCTTCCTAAAGACTTCCAGTACTGTTGCAGCCGCGACAACTCTTGCATCAACGGCCGTTTCGGCGCGAGCGTTCGCGGGAGAGGAAAACGTTCTTCAGCTGGCACTGGTTGGCTGTGGCGGGCGCGGAACGGGAGCCGCTACGAACGCTCTAAAGGTCGATAATGGACCGGTCAAGTTGGTTGCGATGGCAGACGTTTTTGAAGGCAACTTGAAAAACAGCTACGGCAATCTCGACAAGAGTTTTGGTGAAAAGGGAACGCTGGATGTGCCGGAAGAGCGACGTTTTATCGGCTTCGATGGTTACAAAAAGGCGATGGATTGTCTGAAACCGGGCGACATCGTCATCCTGACGACGCCATGTGCGTTTCGCTGGGTACACTACGGCTATGCGATCGAACGCGGGCTGAACGTCTTCATGGAGAAGCCGCTCACAACCGACGGTCCGTCCACTCGCAAAATGCTGGCCCTGAATGAAAAGGCACTCGAAAAGAATCTTAAAGTCGCAGTCGGCCTGATGTGTCGACACTGCGATGCTCGGCGAGAACTCTTCGATCGCATTCAAAGTGGAGAAATCGGCGACATCAATTTGATGCGTGCCTATCGTATGGCAGGGCCGACCGGTTCTGCTGCCGCGCCGCCGAAAAAAGAAGGAGATGAAATGAGTGATCTGATGTATCAGATCAAGCACTTTCATGGATTCCTGTGGCTTAGCGGCGGTGCGGTCAGCGACTTTCTGATTCACAACATTGACGAATCATGCTGGATGAAAGACGCGTGGCCCGTAGAAGCCAAGGCCTGCGGCGGCCGTCACTATCGTGATGATATGATCGACCAGAACTTCGACACCTATTCGATTGAATACACGTTCAAAGATGGTGCCAAACTGTTCGTGAACGGCCGCACCATTCCCGGCTGCCATTCCGAATTCGCCAGTTACGCTCACGGAAGCAAAGGCATGGGCGTAATTTCTTCACGCTCGCACTGGCCTTCGCGCGCTCGAATCTACACCGGCCACAACATGGATAAGGACAAGCTCGCCTGGGAGTATCCGCAACCCGAAAAACACAATCCTTACCAGGCGGAATGGGAACACCTCATCGAAGCCGTTCGCACTGACGCCACTTACAACGAAGTGCAACGCGGATGCATGGCCAGCATCGTCACATCGATGGGCCGCATGGCAGCTCATACAGGACAGGTCATCAAGCTGGACAACATGATGAACAGCACGCATGAATTCGCGCCGGGAATCGAAAACCTCACACTGGATTCAGAATCTCCACTGAAGGCCGACGACGACGGCAAGTATCCGATTCCTTATCCTGGATTGATTAAAGATCGTGAGTACGCTGGCTAACAACGTGTCCTGGAAGGCGGCTTGGATTTTGCCTGAGGCGTGGAGATATTTAGAAATCGCGGAGCGGGATTCATGTCATGGGTGTCCTGACTCGCAGGTCGCGGAGGATGGGATGGTGCCGCGGTTTTTGGGGTTTGGCTTTGAACGCAGTCTCCCGCGATCTGCCTTTTGATCTCCGCTTCACGATGCGGCGACGCACTGCTCCTGAACAACTTTATTAAGTAGTGTGTCAGGCAAACCAGATTCCATTCCCCCTTCATTTCCACAAGGCTCCGCCTGAGGAAATTGCGAAACCCGAGTCCCTCTTTGATCTGACCGTACACCGGTTCGATGATCACCCGGAAGCCAGTCACGCGGCGACGGAGGGAACAACGACCCCGCATCCGACTCCCAATGTCGAAGTTTACGACTCATTCCGTAACTCGCCGCCAACAAAATGTAAAATCGAACGTCAACGCAGAACCTCTTGCTATGTTCGGTCAGTGATTTCCAGTTTGGAACGGGTTTCCGGCGACGCTGCTGGCGATGATTGATCCACGGCCACTCCGCTACCTTTTTGAAGCCTTCAGTTCTTCAGGTGAGATCTTTCCATCTTCATTGCTGTCCATCCTGGCGAACATTCGCTCCGCGTTGCCGATGGCTTCAGATCGTGTCAGAACTCCGTC
>CAYZYB010000795.1:0-3229 GCA_964481505.1 uncultured Planctomycetaceae bacterium
GTGTTCGACCTCAGTCCGGATCGATTCTGGCATGCGATCTTGCAGGCCAGATGTTGAAGATCGCGGCGCGACACATATCTCGCGAATGCGCGAATGCCGCGATTCTCCCAGTGCTCTGCGACTGCAAGACTCTGCCGATGGCCGATCAATCCTGCGATGTGGTGATGTCGAACAGCATCGTGCATCACATCCCCGAACCGATCGACGTTTTTCGGGAAGTGCGGCGAGTCGTTCGCCCCGGCGGCATCCTGTTTGTTCGTGACCTGATGCGACCTTTCGCTGGTGAAAAAGTTGAGCAATTCGTGGAAACGTATGCGGGCGACGAGAATCTTCATTCGCAACAACTGTTTCGGCAGTCGCTGCACGCCGCTCTAACAGTCGAAGAAGTTCGGCACTTGCTGACGGGCGCTGGCTTTGCGGCAGATGCAGTCACGGCGACCAGTGACCGTCACTGGACGGTAGCCTGCATCGCTGAATAATAGCGCACGTCGTCACGTGAGTCTCCGGAAAGTTGCGAAACTGGAAAGGGTGGCGGCGGTTGGAGCGAGGTAGGAGTGAAACCCCGGGGTTTCCTTCGCAAGCTCAGTCCAACCCCGGCCACCCATTTCAAAGGTAATAATCTGTTACCACACTCAAACCGAACCAAAACTCGAACAGCAGCCTCGGTAACGCTGTTACACCGCGTTGCTCATCAATAATGTTCGCAATTCTGCAGCGATAAAAATCGATCCGGCACAGCAGATGACACCGTCTTCGGGAGTCGATTGCTTTGCAGCGGCAAGAGCTTCTCGAGGAGTCTCTGCGACGCGAATCTGTGGGCGTGCGGCGTTGTCTTCAATAGAAAACGTCTGCAGAATGGCCTTCAGTTGATCAATCGGCACCGCTCGCGGATTGTGTTCGAATTGTGTCAGAATAATCTGATCGAATTCTGACGCCAGAATTTTCAACATCGCAGCGGCGTCTTTGTCGCGACTGCTGGCAAAGATCAGCGTCCGCGGCTGCTTTGGAAAATGCTGCCGACACGTTGCGATAAACGCTGCGATGGAATCAGGGTTATGAGCCGCGTCCAAAACTACCGGCGGCCGGTCGTTTAAAATTTCGAAACGCAGTGGCCACTCGAGTTGACGCACTCCCGCTGCGATACTTTCTGCTGTGATGCGGTCATCCTCACGCGACAGATAGTTTGCCGCCGCGACGGCCAGGGCCAAGTTTCCGGCCTGGTGCTTTCCAAGCAATGGCAGGTGCAAATCAGCATACACCGTGTCACTTACGGTGACATCGATCTGCTGGCCTGTGTCGTCGGTGGACTCTTTAACAACGGCCGACAACTCACGGTCTCGCCATGAAACACGACACCCCAATTCCTGAGATCGCAAGCGAAGAACATCAATGGCTTCCGGCTGATCAACCCATGTCAGCAACGGCACGCCCGGCTTCATGATTCCCGCTTTTTCCGACGTAATCAGCGGAATCGTATCGCCGAGAACATCGGTGTGGTCGAGGCCGATTGATGTGATGATTGTTATTACCGATGTGCAGACGTTAGTGCAGTCCAGACGTCCTCCAAGTCCTGTTTCCAGCACCACAAGTTCAACGTCTTTGGCATCAAAGAACATCCATGCCAGTAACGTCGCCACTTCAAAGTACGTCGGACCATCGGCAACCAATTCGGGATCAGCCGCTGCCAGAAGACGTTCAAGCCTGACCACCAACTCGGTCAACTCGTCCTGCGTCGGCATGTCTCCATCGACTCGCATGCGTTCTTCGAAGAGTTCGATATGCGGACTGGTGAACAATCCCGAACGGACTCCAGATGCTTTCAAAATCGAATGCAGCATGGCTGCCGTCGACCCTTTGCCTTTTGTGCCCGCAATATGAACGGCCGGAATTCGCTGCTGAGGAGAACCGATGACTTCCAGCAACTTTTCGACTCGTTCAAGGCGGAAGTGTGTTGATGTCTTCTTCGGCCGAACGCGTTCGTAGTTGATGCGGTCATAGATCCACTGGACGGCATCGTCGTAGGAATCGATCGTAGTAGGCAAAGCTTCGTCCATAAATGTTCGATGTGCGGCTGGCTGTTTGCAGTTTCTAGCGGCTGTACCAGCCCACCAACGCCGTAATCTGTTTCATTTTTGCCAATATTGACATACGATTCAGTGCCGAAGCATTCCCCAGGGCGGGCGAATAGCCAAAATTGTGGTCGGCCGTTGCCAGTGCTGCCTGCACGTCTGCGAGTACGACTTTCGCACGGCCACTTCGCACCGCACGAACTCGAGCAAGCCACATCACGACCGGGTACATCAATGCCAGACTGTGAAACCCAGCCACCAGGGACGTATCGTAGTGCGCCGGACCACAAAAATGAATGCCTTGAACTTTTACTCGAAAGTACCGCGTAAAGAGTTCATCAATTTCCGGCTGGCGGCTACCAAATTCGCCTTCGACAGCACTGAAATTCGGCACTTTTGTGGCACTGTCGACTGTGCCTTCACTGTTTTCGAATGCCTTAGCAACAGAAGCCGAACCGCTGAGTTCCGGGATCGATCCCAGCCCCGTCGTAAATTTCAATGCGGCCGTGAGCAGTCCAAGCCGATGGCTGAGCCCTGCCTGCACCTGAGCTTCTGTGTCGTGACGTGAATACTGCGCAGTCATCAGTCGAAACATAACTCGTCCGATTCGACTGGGCTGGTGCAGGGGAAGGTCGTTGTCTGGTTGAGCTTTCACGGAGGCGTTGGTGACGAGTTCGAGGAACTCATCCAGCTTGCTACCTCGGATGGTCTGAAACTGCGACTGCGCCACGATGTCCATCCACGACAGGATTCGCATCAGCCGGACCGCAAAGTTGACCGATTCATCCGCGATGGCATCATCGATCGCTTTGAGGAATCGATGAAAGTCAGACCATTCCGTTTGCTGATCGCCATGCTGACTTCCCCGATGAATCATCGGAGCGTCAACTTCGGTTTTCTTCCCTTCGACGATCTGCAGACCTAATTGCCGCAACTCGCCCGACTGTTCATTGACTGGCTGCCCGAGGTTTTGGACGACCGACGGACAACTAAACCGAAGACTCACAGCAAGTCTGTGTCCGGCAGGGTGATAGGCGTATGGATAGACACGGC
This sequence comes from uncultured Planctomycetaceae bacterium, assembly GCA_964481505.1. GTDB lineage: Bacteria > Planctomycetota > Planctomycetia > Planctomycetales > Planctomycetaceae > Fuerstiella. Next base: position 3,123 of record CAYZYB010000795.1, read on the forward strand.
ACGCGAGAGGCTTTGCGGGTTCGCCAAACTTTGCATGAATGCGACAAAGACCATTTTCGTCGAGAAAAACACAGGCGCCATCGTCCTGATGAGCGAGTCGATAGCGG
>CAYZYB010000796.1:0-3228 GCA_964481505.1 uncultured Planctomycetaceae bacterium
CCGTAAAACTGTTGCCTGTTTTGCCATTGTGAAAGCATGCCAGCAACACAGAATAATGTGCGTTGCCGGGACGAAGGTACTGCACCTGGGCGCCCGAATTTTCGTCGCTGCTGCGCCGATCGAATGCGCCGCGAATATAGGTGCGTTCGTCTCGCTCGCGCTTTTTGGCACCAGCGGCGACGTTGTAGTTGCGGACGGCGGGACGGACCAGCAGTGTCAGGACGGCATCCACGAGAGTTGATTTTCCGCAGCCGTTGCGACCAATCAGCAGAGTGGTGTCGCCGCCAGGTTCAACGCTGTAGACTTCACCGCGCGTGCCTTCGTCATGGCTGTCGAAGGTACCCCAGTTGTAGACTTCCAGTCGCTGGAGACGGAAGCCCGGCTTGGTTGTGATTGTTGGTTCGAGAAGTTGAGACATGTGTGTTTTGGGTTTGAGTAGTCAATGTTCGTTTGGCAGTTGCATCTTGAGTTCGTGTTTTTGTCGTCGCGTGGCACGAATCAGGACTCGCTTCTTCTTCAACCCGATCCTTTGCGTTGCTTCATCACATCAACAAACTGATCCTTCACTGCTTCAAGATCAGCGGCAATGAGGCGGGCTTTTAGAATGCGGCGGACTTCCCAGTGGTCTGTGTCTTTGCCGAATCGCCGCACAAACTTGAGGCCTTCCAGAGTGCGAATCGCGGTCGACAGTCCTTTGCGCAGTTTCACTTCGTCTTCGTCCCGCGGGAAAAATGCTTTCCACTGTTCGAATAACGCATCACCGGTAATCACACACCGTTCGTTGTCGACTTCTTCCTCTTCGAATCGTCGAAGTTCTTCTCGAAGCATGATGGTCAGTAGCGTCGCGTCGTAGCTCAGACGACTGCGACGAAACATTTTTGGCAGCTCGTCATATTTGTCCGGCAAATCTTCCGGCTGCAACTGACGCAAAAAACCGAAGCCTTCTGTTTCGTTAACAACCAGCTGCAGCCCGATTCGCCCAAAGTAGTCTTCCAGCGGCGTGATGTTTCGCAGCAGCACATCCCAGGGCTTGCCGTCTTCCAGATAGACGACACCCTGAAACAAACGAACGGCGACGTCGCTCCATTCACGATATTCGGGCAGGTTGGTTTGTGTTGGTGTGTCCACGACAGGCTTTGAGGTTACGGAAAGCGAATTTGAGATCTAAGATTAGAAATTTTAGGTTTGAGATTTGGAAGTTGTCTGTTCCACGAACGTTACGCGCGGCACGGTCACGATGAGCGTTTGGTGCTCCTGCATTGCGCAGGGAATCACGATTTCTTCCGGCAGGTCGCGGTCGACGACATGTCCGTCTTCGCTCGCGATTTGCAGATAGCCGAGTACATCCATGACACCGGATTGCGGCGGCCATTCTTCCAGAATTTCGCCCAGTGTGACTGAACCTCGTTTCCGAACGTGCTCATGGATCTGCGAGCGCATTGCGCGGAAGTCGATGCGGTGCAGCTGAGCGAACTCGCGAAACATGTCATCGCGACGATCTGCGTCGTCCGCATGTTCGGTCAGGTCGACGGTTTCGAATTCTGTTGGACGTGTCCAGAATTGTCGACTGACAGGTGACTGCAATCGCATGCTCTGATCAATCTCCACGCCCACTTTGTCGCGCGGTGGATCGGATGACATCGCTGCGGCGAGGCTGCGGATTTCTCGCAACAGTTCTGCGACACGCTGTCGTTCGTGATGCGCTTGAGCGTCCAGGAGTCTTTGCAGTGTGGAGGACAGTCGTCGTTCTGTTTGGGTGACCTTTGCCGCTTCGCTTAGCAGTTGAGGCATCATGCGTCGGATTGCCTGCAGCCCTTCTTTTTGTTCTGTGAGCTCCTGCATTTGATTCAGTTGCTGAATGACGGCTCGAAGCTGGCGCTGCTGGTCGGTAGATTGGATCAGCTTGAAAAATTCGTAGAAACTCACGCCCTGATCGTCTTCGCGAAGAGCATCTTCCGCGTCCATCGCGTCGCTCAGAATTCCGCCGCGCGTGTCCATGCCTTTCATTTGTTTCTGCTGGACATCCTGAGTGATTTCTTTGAAGCGATCTTCTACGGCGCGGAAATCTCGCTGCAGTTCTTTCAGCATGGTGACGGCAAGGTTGAATTCTTCGCGGATCCGAGTGGGTGAAAATGCGGTGACTTCTTCGCCGTTTTCGATCCGTGCAATTTTGTCATCAATGACGGCTTTTTGTCGTTGGAGTTCTTCCAGATGGACGGTTGGGTCATGGGACGCACCGATGACGAGTTGTTCCAGAGTTTTTAGAACCAGACGCAGGCGAGATTCTGTTCCGACGAAACCGATTTCTTTGTGCAGCGATTGATCGAGAAACTCAATTACGTCTTCGCTGTGTGGTGTCAGCTGGTACGTTGGTTCGTCGCGACCGGCTTCCAGAAATCGATGCACCCACAACTTGTCGCGCGAACACCAGTCGGCGAGATAGGTTTCCGCTTTGTCGCGCAGGGCGTCCGGGAAATCCTGTTGAAGATCTTCCTGAAACGAAGTCAGCGCTGGCAACAATTCCGAATGCGGAACCGTGATTGTGCCGGACTGTTTAAACTGACGGTGCAAGAACGCAATTACGTATGGCGCATTGGTTGCTCGCAGCAAGCGGATGGCTGGCGACGAATCGAAATGCAGCAAGAGTGTGGATGCGTCCATAACGCCACTATACGCAGGCGAAGCGGCCCACTTACACAGGAATCAGCTGCGATCACGACCTGTTTTGTTTGGACCGCCGCAGGGCTTTCATAATCGGAATATCTTGCCGTGTTGATTGGCAGTGTTTTTCCATTTTGGGCGGAAAAACCCTTGCCGTGAGGGGGATCGAGGGTGGTTTTTCGCTACTTTGACAAGTCGCTGTGAGGCATCATCAGCGCCTCCGCGCGAATTCGGTTAACGGGCGATTTGTGAACTCAAAACGGTTAAGACAACATGAATGCAGTTCCTCGAAATGTTTTGCACGCACTGTTCATCATTTGCCTGGCGGCGGGTTGCGGCGAAAGCGATTCGCCGAGCAACGGTTCTGCGGAGTCCGGTGAAACCTCAGCAGGAAATTCGACCGCCGGTGACGGAGATTCCCAGGGGACGATTGGTTACACGACAATGTCACTGACCAATCCGTTTTTCAAAGTCATCGGTGATGCGATGACGGATGAAGCACGCAAGTATGGCTTTGACGTTGTTGTGGTTTCCGGTGATGACGACGTCAACAAACAGTCGAACCAG
>CAYZYB010000797.1:0-3226 GCA_964481505.1 uncultured Planctomycetaceae bacterium
TCGAAGCACAAATAAGCGGTTATCCGCCTGCCCATTAGCCGCTATTTTGCGTTGGCCAGCGCAGATTCACTGCGAGTACGATACAGAAAAGCGTCGGACGTCAGCAGTGAGGTAATAAGTGCGTTCATGCTGCCACCGTTGTCTTTGTAGGCATGCCATGCGTTCTGAAGGACAGGGGCATCGTTGAGTGTTTCGTTTCGCCCCATCCAAAAGCGGAAAGCGTGGCGAACAAAGACCTGTTCGGCTCGTTCGCTGTCGGCGATCTTCTGAATCAACTCGATGGCGTTGGCCACTTTGCCGTCCAGTGATGGGGCTCCGGAATCGATGATTTCGCCAGACGTGTCAACCGGTTTATCCAGTTCTTCCGTGCGATACAGGCCTGCGTGGCTGAACATTTCGAACGGCAGCCCCAGTGGATCCATTTTGCTGTGACACGTCCAGCAATAATCTTCTCGCGTGACTCGCATCCGTTCTCGCAGCGTCGCTTTTGGTTCGTCTGGCAGCATCGCGTCGACAGTAATCGGCACATCAGGAATGCCGCCTCCCAGCAAGCGTTCGCGGACCCAGCGACCGCGACGAATGGCATGGTTATCCATCGCGTCCGAATGTGACACCAACCAGCTGGGATGCGTGAGCAGCCCAAGGCGTTCCCCTTCAGGGAGTGTGCTCAGGGTACGTTCCGGTTTCATGGAACCCTGACCGAAGCTGCGGCGACTTACGCGAGCATGGATAGGATCGCCCTTCAGGTTAACTGCAGCAATGTTGTGATTGCCGGGCTGACGTTTACGTTTCCTGGCATTTGCAGCGAGTGCCTTTTGAGCGGCTGTAACCGCTCGCTTTGCGTCCGTGATTTCACGCTTTTTCTGTTTCGCGGCGTCTGGATCGTCCTTCACTGATTCCTCAAGTTCCGCCAATGTCTGCTTTGCTGCTTCCAGGGCTGCGGTCTCTTGCTCTGCTGCCTCTGCATCCGCCTTCTTCGCTGCGGCAATCGCCGTCGCTCGTTCTTCTTTGTTGCGTTTGCGTCCAAAATAGGAATTGTCATTTTTTGTCGCCACGACCTTGTTGGTCGTTAACAATTGCCTGAGTACATCTTTGTCTTCTTCAAGGATGAGTTCCACCAATCGATCCGTACTGGCGGTCGCGTCGAACATGGCACGATAGTGTCCGTTGCCACGGTTGCTGACGCCTGTTTCTGCCAGAGCTTTCGCATCTTTGCAGATGTAACCGCCGCGGTCGTAGTCGAAGTAGTCGCGAAAGAACCGAAGGATTCGCGGCTTGCGAATGCTGTCGTCCGCCAGCATTCGTGTTACTTCGCGTTTGACGTCTGATTTGGTTCGCATGTGGCCTTCAAGGATCGCCGTACGAAGCTCCGCATCCGGCTTGATGTATTTCAATGCGTGATTGACCGCCAGTCCGAGTTCCCAGTCCTGCAGCATGACACGTCCGTGCTGATCAGCGTTGCCGGTTTCTGCCAACTCCGGCCGAAACATTGCGTCGCGATCAAGGAAGATTGCCGAAAGACCGAGCGGGACACCTTCTTCTTTGCCGAGCTTGTCGATCGACTGTTTGGTAATCGTCAGGTACTGATCCGATTCTTCGGAAGTCGGCGGCCGAAACGTCATGGATTCGAACAGGAAATCGACAGCAGCACGCAATCGGTCATCAGTGATGCTTTCTTCTTTCATCAATTCGTAGACCGGCGTCAGCGGCCGAGCCACTGTTGTGTTGTAAACGATCGCGATTGGCAAACCGCGAATGTCGGTTCCTCGGCTGGACGCGATCTTTTGCATCGTTTTCGGATCGTCCGAGATCTGATATTCCTCAGCAATACTCAACGGGCCATACGCCATATAGCGGATCAGATCGTCGGCAACGTCCAGAATCTGCGTCGCTTCGGCGCTGTTGACGGAATAGAAATCGGGATAGTTTTCCAAACCATGCTGGCGGGCGGACGAAAGGATGGCGGGCGTGCTTTTGACCGATGTCGCATAAGCAACGGTGCCCCCCTGCCAGGCAATGATGCGATCGGTGCCGAAGTAAAGTTTCAGTTCACCACCATGGTTGGTGGGAACGACGTCGCCATGTGTTCGCTGGCCGGGCTTCTTTGGATCGAAGTCGGGTTCTTTATTGATGAGTTCGTTGAGTCGCGTGATGTGTTCCTGCGGCGTGACACGCCAAATTCGCGCGGGGGATGAGGTTGGTTTCAACTGAATATCTTTTGGTAGCGAACCGAACAGCAATTCGTGATCTACGAAGTTGCCTTTGTCGGGGTCCAGGTGAGCTTTAAAGCCACCTTTGTCGCGCATGACTCGTGTGAGTTCACTGACAACGGCATCAGTGAACTGCAGACGTTCGACAACTTTGGGTTGTTCGGCATCTTTCGGAGGCATTTCCTTCAGCGACACCTGTGCCCAGACACTTCGCCACGTTGCGGCGTTGATTTCATCGACCTGATCGAAGTTGTGCAGGGACAGGCCGGCTTCCGGTTCTGATTCGCCGTGACAGTCCAGGCAGTTGGCCGTGATGAATGACTTCGCGAAGCTATTGAAGTCCCGGCCTGATTTGCCGCCAGGAGTGTACGGTTCTCCAGCGGAAACGGAGGCAAGCTGACAACAAACAAGCGTGATAGCGGAAAGAGATCTGAGCATAATGTTCACTCAACCGTCGTTTGAATCGTTAACCTGGACCACACGGAAATCAACAGTGTACGCCGCGCAGCTGTCATTCATTCGGCAGTTGCGGCGTAGGGTGTGGCGTCAACGGCTTGCCTCGGAGAGACACGTCAGGAACAAACTACGAACCTGAGTTTTCGATGACGCGGGAACACGTTGAAGCAAAACGCGGTGCTGCCGCACTCACAATCAGACCAGAAGTTCTTTGACCGGGCCGACGCCGTCGTCAAACTTCTTGGCCATCTGTTCGGTCATATTGAAGCGTTCCACGTTCCGGCCCGCCGCTTGCATCAGAGTTGCCCACAGTGCATTGATCGGTCGTTTGCCGTCCATGTGTGTCAGGCAACCGCTTTTGAATGTGCCGTCCAGATCGCCAAGCAGCATAACGGGCCAGTTGGCTCCGTTGGTGTGCTGTTTGTCAGCATTGTTGCTCGTGTACACGATCAGAGTGTGGTCCATCATCGTGCCACTGCCTTCCGGAACGCTTTCGAGCGATTCCATGATACGCGCCAGCATGCGACTGTTGTACTGACGAATCTTGATCCAGATAGGGT
>CAYZYB010000798.1:0-3225 GCA_964481505.1 uncultured Planctomycetaceae bacterium
CTGCCGCTCAGAGAGTTGAATGGATGCCAGACTGTCGCTGAGTTTGATCGCTTCCTGTTCGACGCTCGCGTACTCCCGTTTCAATAAGTCTTCATGCTGTCGTCGAGACTGCACTTCGCTCTGAATCGTTGAGACCAGCCAATGAGCCACTTCGGGAGCCCGAACTCCCTGCTGGACAATTCTGAGGGACTCCTGTTCCGCGGCTGTTACTCTCCGACGTTGTACCTCAAGTTCAAATTCTCGACGAACAATATCCGTATGTCCTGGACCATAGTGCTGCCGTAACGCCGAAAGTTCGGTTGCCATTTTCGCCATGTCGTCTTTGAGCGTCTGGAGAACCTTTGGGTCTTTGGGGGACATCCCTGGAAGGTTTGACATCACGTTCGCACCGACCAGATCCTGTAGTTTTTGTAGCGACACAGTGAGGTCGCCGTTAGTGGCGATAGTGTTCTGTGCCGACTTCAGCATGGTTTCCAGCTCAAGTCGTTCGCTGCTGACTTTTGTCAGTGCTCCGTTGATGTGATTGACGCGTTGGACAAGTGGGTGTGATTCTTCAGAACCCTGAGTCACTGCGATATCACCGCACGCCTTGCGCGCCTCAAGCAGTTCTCGCTCTCGCTTGAAAAGCAGTTCTTCGACTTCCTCACGGCTTTCGTCGAGCCGTTTCACAGTTTCCAGAGCTTCGTTCTTTTGAAAACTCTCCATAAACTTCGATGACGCTGTCGTCAGCGCGTGAATCACGCGCACCGTTGCTTCGGGATCCAGCGAACGACAGCGAATCTCCAGAACGTTTCCTTCGTCGTCGAAGGAAACTTTTAGCATGTTGTTTCGCAGGATTTGGGGCCAGATAGACTCTCTGTCCTTGCCAACCAGTTCAGGAGGCGGTTCGGACAATAGTTTCGCTGTGCTAATGAGGACTCTGTCGCTAAGCAGCAATTGTCGATAGCTGGCCAATAAGCCATTGGCCGCCTTCGAGTCGTACTGAGCCGAGTCGGCTTGCAGTTGCCGGACCATGAGTCGAGAACCCGCCTCGTATTGGCGAGGCGTACGACGATAGTAAATAACACCAAGGAAGATGGCCGCAGTCATGAAGCCGATGACAATGGCTTTGTGTCGAAGGACGACGCGCAAAAATCGCAGTAGGGCGTGAAATCCCTGCTGCTTTTGCGATTCCGGAGCTTCCTGAGAGTACGGGTCCATAGCCAAATTGACTTCTGTGTTTGCGATTGGGGACGCGGAGTTCCGCTAGAGTGCAAGTCGCGAAGCGTTGAATCCTGCACCAAGGAATCCACTAACCGTGGACAGTGTGAATGTCAGAATATTCTCTTCAACACTGATAATGTCCTGAGGCGCCAGTAGAATATTTTCGTTGCCGTATCGCTTTGCTCCTCGAATGGAAGCGCCGAGACGGACTGTTTCCTTTGAACCTGGCAGAGTGCGAATTATTGTGACGCGGTCTGATATCCAGTTTGAATATCTCTGCCCACCGGCAATTGAGATGGCGTCAAGAAGTCGAAGGTCTTCACCGGGTGGAACTTCAATCGCCTGATTTTTAATGATGCCAATCACGCGAATCGGCCGTGGTGGAGCTTCTTCCACATTCACCACAGACCCGACCGGAATGGTTGCCTGGCCAAGATCTTCTACTGATGAAGAAGCGAGGCTAAATGTCATTGGGCGAGGCGTGGTCATTGAAACTGACTGGATACCATTCCCATCATCGCCGGATTGAAAGTTCGGAGTCGCTGCAGAACTGACAGAAATGACTCCCGATGCTTTGTTCGTAAGTCCGCCAGCGCGTACGATCACATCCGCAAGATTCAGCTTGTCAGACTGGACGGCCAGTGGGCCCGGTGTACCCACAGCACCTGTGACAAAAATGAATTGCTTTCGCCGATCCTGTACAGCCACCTCTACCGTCGGAGTAAGAAATACTTGACGTTGTAGACTGGCTGCTGTAATCGCATTTTCCGCCTGAGTACGGCTCAGCCCAGCCAGATTGACAGGGCCGATATTCGGAATCGATGCTGCACCTGTGTCGTCAACGCTGACTTTCCAGTCGTGTCCAGAGTTTGGAAGCAGGGTTCCTGGATCCAGCCGGACCTGCAGTCTATCGCCTGCCTGAATTCTATCTGCGTCCGTTGCTGCCGAAGCAATCTGTGTTAGGTTCAGCAACGAATAATCGCGAACCGGCGCCGCCGCATATCGCGCAGGCAGCTCGGAAACATGGAAATCCGTTTGCGCGCAACCTGTCAGTAACAGAAAAAATGCGATGGCGCAGATTTGGTGCCTGCAAATGATTTGCATACCCGAATCGATTATTGAAAGAGGGAGATGAAAAGCGTTAACCAGGCCCGCTCGTGCAATTGAGGTTGAGAACTCCCCAGCACGTTGACGTATCTATAGTTTTCCAATCCGTTTCCCAGGAGACGACATCGGGGACATTTTGGGGTTCCGTTGTTCTGCAATGGACGAAGGTGCGAAAAGTCGCCTAATTTCTGGCAGCATCAAGCTGGCCACGAATGCGACCGGCGAATGCTGCCGAAACCAGGAACCCCTTTCTGCCCGACTTAAGGACGAAGCTGGGATGGCGCCTCGGAAATTGACGTGTGCGTCATCACGCAGACAAACTCAATGCGGTGTACACGTCGGAATTCACCCGGTTTCGATGGCACACAGTTGCTATGCAGCAACAGGCTTCGGCCATCGGTAGAAGTGGCGGACGACACTGAATAGTGTGTCACTCGCTTCATTCGCCTTGTGCGTAACACGACGCTGGAGGCGTCCGGCATTCCAATCGGCTATGTGAACAGCCCAATGTAGGCTTTGATTAGCTGGCTTAGTATCGGAATCTTCATCTTAGCGATGGCGATGATCGGAGCGTAAACAACTTCCGCGATCGCAGAGATCACGGGGAGGTCCATCCTTTTCAGGATGAAAGCCGCGGGCCCTGCCGTGATCACATAGCTAAACAGGAATGCCAGGGTTGAGAGTACGATCGTTCGTCGCCGACTGCCAGCCGCATCTTCCGACACGTCCGATTGAAGATCGTTCTGAGTTTGACTGGCATCGCTCATGGTGTATTCCGATTCAATCCAGAAACATCGCGCGTTCTTCCGGCGTGGGCAGGCGGCAAGCGTCGTGTTTGCCAAACAGCTGATAGCGAATCCGTGAGATACAACGATATCCAAAGTCACGCAGCGGCCATGGGATTATCCACAACAG
>CAYZYB010000799.1:0-3222 GCA_964481505.1 uncultured Planctomycetaceae bacterium
ATCCGGGTGAGTATTCTTTAAGGATAACAGATTCTGTCCAGTGCGATTTTCCTCACCTGTGTGCATGTTCTGATGAGTTCGTGGTGAAAGCCCTGGTTGCTGGAGGTTTTGGTAAACCCGGTCTTGTAGGGTATGTTCCTGGGCCATCGTCAGCATACCACTCGGTTAGCACTGAGTTCCATTGGCTGACGTCTGAGACTTTGATGAAGGCCGCACGCACCTCTGCGCCGTCAGGATGCCAGTCGGCGTATCTCATGCCGAATTTTCGCAGCTGCTTGACGGCTCGCTTTGCAGAATAGACTTCGCAGGCCAGACGAAAGTGTTCGGCGATGACGGCTTTTTGTTCTGCGATGGATGGTGGCGGTGGCAATGGTCGGCCAGCCAGTAATTCTGCCGCCTGGGAATAGATCCATGGATTTCCGATCGAACCGCGCGCTGCGGTGACACCGCTGACTCCAGTCGTGCGAATCATGCGGACGCAGTCTTCGGCGCTGTAAAGGTCGCCGCTGCCGAGAATTGTTTGATCTGAGAATTCCTGGCAGACGTCTCGCAGAAAGTCCCAATTCGCGGGGCCGACATATCGTTGTTCGACCGTACGTCCATGAATGGTGACGGCCGCGATACCGGTGTCGAAAGCTCCGTTTAGAATTCGAAAAAAGTTGTCACGACTGAGCTCAGAATCATCAATGCCGCGGCGCATCTTAACCGTGACCGGCACCGTCGCCGGAACGGCGTCGCGGACTTTTCGAATGATCTCAATCGCGATGTCCGGTTGTCCCAGATGAAATCCACCGCGACAACGTCCCAGTACTTTCTTGACCGGGCAACCGAAGTTGATGTCGATGACATCGAAGCCAGCGTCAACCAAACGCTGGGCAGCGGCCGGAAATTCGTCCGGGTCAGCTCCCATCAATTGGGCCCCCGCCGGATGATCGGTGTCTTTGACCATCAGAAAGTGCTTCGTTCTTTCGCGTTCTTTCAGCGACTTGACGAACGAATCGATCATGACTTCGCAAATGGTGTAGGGAGCTCCCAGTTGCTTCGCAATAGCGCGCATGGGCCAGTCGCTGTAGCCGCTCAGCGCAGCCTGAATAATGGGTAGTTCGAATTCAAGATGGCCGATTGTCAGCATCGCCTGATTGTATCAGGCTGGTCGACAGTTTCGCTGCTGTCGAAACGATCTGCCGCCAAAATAGAAAACGGCCCTGATCAACGATGTCGATCAGAGCCGTAGATTATCGGTTTCCGGAAGGACTACCGGCTTCTTCTATTCGTCATCGCGTTTTGCGGCCGTTCGTCTGGCAGCTGTCGATGCGAATGCCAGCCCAAGGGCAGACGCAGCTGTTCGAAGTTTGTCGGCGTCAGACTCGTCGTCTGTCACGCTTCGATTCGCGGTGCGTTCGTCCACGACAACAACATCCGATTGCAGCTGAAGCTCATCTTCGTTTTCGGACGCCACATTGATTCGCCACCAGTCGGCTGTTGCCAGCTCTTCCATGACACTGTCGACTTCGGCAGCATTTTCTGCCGTCTCCGCAACAGGAATGTCCGCGGTGGGTGCTGCGGGTGCTTCAATAACGGTCGCCACAACGCCAGCCGGATGAACGGTGATGTCCTTTACTTCATCCGTAAATGTGACTTCTGTCTGAAGCGATGTCAGCATCATTGGCTGTTCTACAGACAGACTGTCCTCAGTCTGTGGAGCCGGAACTTCTGCAGAAGCGATTTGGAAATCGAGTGGCTGCGCCCATGGGCCTGGAGTTCCGTCATCGTTGAGACCCCGAACCCACCAACGGTAGGTACCTGACGTGAAGATTGTCGCCGGGGTATGTTCCAAATTGCCTAAGCCGACCGGCACCGGAATTACGACGTCATTCAGAACAGTCGGCTGTCCGGTGACCAGAAGATTCTTGACGAGAATCTCGTAGCTTGAAACGTTGGCGGCAACGGGTATCCATTCGAATGTCGGAGTATTGTTCGCTACCAGGGTTTGCGGTGAAACCAGAATTGGAGCGTTCCCGACCGTTGAATCCACTTCGAACGTAACAGGGTTGCTCCACTGCGAAATGTTGCCGTCGATATCCACGCCACGAACCCAGAAGCGGAACGTGCCGTTCTCAATAGGCAGTGATGGAGTGAATGTTGTGTCTTCAATCCCCTGCTCAAAGATCACTTGGGACTGCCCCGTCGTCAGGTTATTGACCCAAAGTTCATAGGAGACATATTCCGGAACACCAGTCCAGGAAAACGTTGGCAGATTCGTTCCTGTGATCACTGTCAGAGGCGATCCAGCTGCTACCGGTGCTGGTTGGGTGATTGTTGGCACTGGCACAAAGAACGTTTCCGAAGTGCTCCAGTCGGTCATTGCACCGTCTTCATTGAATGCTCGCACCCACCATCGATAAGTAGCGTTAAATAGCAGTACCGATTCGTCTGTGAACGTGATTTCGGATGCGCCCTGAATGTGCGGCACATTCGTATCGTGGATGATACGGGTGATTCCGTTGCTGCTGTTGACCCAGATTTCGTAGTGAGTTGCGCCTTCCTGAGCTTCCCAGACGAATACCGGAGTACGATCGGTCTGGTTGATTCCTGCAATTGGAGAGATCAGTTGTGGGCCGGCCGTAAGATCGCGAGTGAAGTTGTACTGCTCGCTCCAGAGTCCCGCCTCTCCATCGTTTCCAATGGCTCGGACCCACACGCGAAACTGTCCGTTGCCCAGCTCTGTCTCTGCTGGTGTAAACGAAGTTCCCTGGACGACTTCGTTGATGATGAGCTGTGGGCCGGTGAGTACGGTTCCGTCCGCCGTCGTTCCGCTGATTTGTGTCAACCAGATTTGGTAGTTGTCCGCATCGATGTCCGTCCAGGTGATCGTTGGAGTGCTGTCGATCGTAGAACCAGTCTGGAACGCTGGTCCGGTGATGATTGGTCTCGTGATTGTAAAGGCATTGCCACGACTCCAGTCTCCTGCATTTCCCTGTGCATCGAAGGCTCGTACCCAAACTCGGTAGAAACCTTCCGGCAGCGGATTCTGTGGTTCGAATGTTGCCAGGTCAGTGCCCGGAACCAAAGCTGTAGCAGCAGAAATATTCTGCTGATTGATCGGAACGCCCAGCCCCTGCCCCGTTTCCGGATCAAGTTCGGACACCCAAATCTGGTAGACTTCCGCATCCGGAATCGCGGTGAAGGTGAATTCCGGGGTGGTATCGAACACTAAAGAAC
>CAYZYB010000800.1:0-3220 GCA_964481505.1 uncultured Planctomycetaceae bacterium
GTCTGTTTGGATCGTTCACGGCGACAACAACCCCGTTTCTACCATTGCCTCTCCGTGTTTTCGTAGAAACGACTGTGCGGCCTTCAGCTTCACGCGATTCTCGGCTTTGTCGATGTCTTGGAAACTTGAGTTCACCGGAAAGTCTCCTTGCGGACGATCATTGAATTTTCTGTAACCGTCGTATGACTGAGCCATGACAAACAGCACCCTTAGTCCTTTGTCGCTGTCCTCCAAAGCCCTTATTCGCAAGAGTCCGGAATACGATAACGCCTGCTTCTTGGAAGTAATTTCCAAATCACCGTCTGCTGCTGGTTGCCTGTAGCCTGCCGTCGTAAACGGAACCAGCAACGTACGAACTCCGGGGTACGCATGCTGCATCTGTGCGATAGCTCGGGCCTTTCGTGTCGCCAACTCCTGCTGAGCGTTCTGAACGGCCCGCTCGGACGTTTCGATCTCGACCAGCGATTCCTTGCGTAGCAGATCATACTGTTGTTTTGCCTGCTCAAGTTTACGTTTGAGCGTGGCCTGCCGTTCGGCTTCGTCCTTTAACTGAGCGTCCTGATTGGCGCGATCAGACGCAAGTTTCTCACCAACTTGCGTTCTCACGGCGACTTCTTTTGATTGCGCAAGCTGCTGGATTGCTTCGTCGAGCGTGATCGACTGAGCGACATGGTTCTCGCTGAGCAATCGATCAACGGCAGCGTCGGCGGCTTCGCAACGTTGGTTGCTTTTTTCCAATCCTGTTTCGACAACAATAAGCTTCTCGACGAACTGGCCGAAGTTCACTAACGGCTGGTGAGTGGCCGCGATTGATCGTTCAATGTCGCGAATCTCAGTCTCAGCGTGAGCGAAATCCATCCGTTTGAGAAACTGGGTTAGAAATTCAATCTTGCGAGCAGCATCAGGCGTTGCAAGGCGACGACCAGTGTCACTGGTTTGCAAACCGTCGATTCGTCCTTGGAACTGGTTGACGGACTTCCGTGCGTTCGCAAAGCATGCTTTCGTCGCTTCGACTCGACGTTGCAACTCAGAACATTGAAGGTCGAGGACAAACGCTTGTTCAGCGTCTTCATACGCAACAGCAGGTGCAGCAACCTCTACCTGCGACGTAGTGTTCTGCGAGTTGGTCGTCTGCGAATTCGTGTTGTTCGGCGGTTCGGTTTGTGGTGTCGGGTCAGACGGGATCAGCAGGCCGATGCCGAAGTAGAGAAAAATCCCCCAGCAAGACATCAACGCTAAAATCGCCAACGCCGCCACGACCACTATATTGGATCGTGTGAACACGGGTGGGGGCTGCTGCGATTGTGTCCTTTGCCCGGCGATATGCTCCATTGGTTACTACCCCTCAATTCGAGAGCCAGCAACGCCTGAGGCGATGAACGCCATCACTCCAACGACAGCAGCGACGCCGATCATCGACCATTGACCGAACATAATACCATAGAGCAGAGATTGAATTGCGAGCAATCCGCCTGTCACGGTCAGGGTGGCGGCGACGACAAACAACCAGTCGATGGTCGCGTGTTTCCATTCGGAAAAGTTCATCGCACAGCGACTGCTCAGAACGATCGCGACGATCGTCAACAAGACGGCAAGCGGTACCATCGCTGCGGGTTGAAGCCGACTGAACAACATCAATGCAGCCGCACCGCCAGCGATCGCCGTGGCAAACGGTCGCTGAGAATCGTACGTCTTGCCTGCCAGAACTCGTTGCTTTTGGTTGACCGGCGGTGCTGGTTGCTCCTGAGTTGCAATTCGTTTACGCCGAAACTGTTCGCGATCAATTTCTTTCTGCCCCCATCCCGTGATGACGTAATGGCCGAGCAAGATCGCAGGTTCCAGTTCGTAGGATGACCGCAGAACGGGGGTGGTCTCCCACTGTTCTTCCCGGAGGTCGCGTTCGATCACTCTTTCCAAAATCAGGTCGCCTTCCAAAATTCGCATGTGCTGTCGAATCCAGCCGGGAACTTGGTCGAGAAACGCCTGCTTATCGGCCGGGACCGGGTACTGCACTTCGTTAAGGCGTCGAGCCTCAGCGTTCATAACGTGATGCTCATGCCGTTCAATTGAATATCGATTGCGTCCTTCAACCTGTTCCCACGTTTCAAACCGCATTCGGAATTCGCCGTCATCAGTCGTGCGTTCTTGAACAGTCTCCGTTTGACGGCTGCGAAGTCGATCCTGCGTGACGAGATGGCGGAAGTAATTCAGCTTGCAGGTGGTCTCCCCCGGCCATTCGATCAGGCCGACAACGTCGAGTTCGACGAGAACGTGCATCGAAAGAAGTAGCTGAGCTGCCACCGTGTGGCAAGACTGCCGAAACCAGTCGTTGACGACCGGAGTGATGGCGTTCAACGGTTGGGCGATCAAATCGGCAGTCAGCACCGGATCGAGTGGCCGATTCACCTGCTGAACCGCACGGCACAACGGCTCGCGTGCCGATCGAATCGCGGATGCTTTGGCCTGTGGGTGATGTTGCCCCCGAACACGAACCTCAACCGCCTCAAAGCAGATCGATTCCGCGAAGCTGCGAACGTCTTTCTGTTTCGCAGCAAGAATACCCGCACCGGAAGCAACGGTACGAGCAAGTTCGTTATAATTTGAAATGCCACTGAAGTCGGTCGTTGGCAAAGCAGACCAGATGTTGTCGCTCAAAGCGGCAAACGCGGGCGTGAGTCGGTTAGCTCGATCCGCAAGTGGATGGGAAGGTGTCAAGTCAGTACGCGCCAGCGCGTACTCGTCAATCAGTCGCGGCAACAAGTCGTCGAATGTGATCAGTTCGGCTGTTGTCTTCATGGGGCACCAGCAAGCAGTGTACTGCTTTTTCAGGAAAATCCACGCAAGATGGTAACAGTCCGCGAACCAGATTTTCCCGAATTTTTCTCCTCATGCTGCGGTCAGCGGAGGAATTCGTTGCGGCCGGTCCATGTTTACTCCGTGTCCGAAAACTGTCCGAGAACTGCTGGTACAAGTCCGAAAACAATGTAAAATCTGGACAGTCGGCGATGAAGTGTAGCTTCGCGTCAGCCACCAGAAGTTGTTTCTGGGTTTGTACTTACGTGCAAAGATGCCTGTCACGCAATTCGGTAGCGTGTTGGCCTTCGGAACCGGGGGTTGGAGGTTCGAATCCTCCCGGGTGTATACGTAAGCCCCTGTTTTTACAGGGGCTTACGTCATTTCTGTGAACAAGCAGTTTTCGAACCGCAATTCGTGTTCACAG
>CAYZYB010000801.1:0-3216 GCA_964481505.1 uncultured Planctomycetaceae bacterium
GACTGGTAGTCTAGGCAGACTCTACGGGCAGTCCTGAACCAGCAATGTTTGCCGGACGTTCATGCGAACGCATCAGGTTCAAACATGATTGACGCGGCAGAATCGCCCTTCGTCGCGTGCAGAAACACATAGATGCACTTTATTGCAAGATACAGCGGGTAGTCTTCGCTGAAAGCATCCAGCAGATCGTTGCCGACCTGGATTTCGGCAGCTACGTTGCCGAGATGATGGAAGAACTGGCGTGGCCCAACGCATTCGTCTCGACAGAATTCCAGAATTCGATATCGCATGCCTGCATAGGAATCCTCAAACGTGTCGGGAAAGAAATCCGCCACTTCCCTATCGAGTGAATCGTCATCGAATTTCTCACCAGACGTTTCTGCGATCGAAACATAGTGCAGAAACTGCCAAAATGCTTCCGGGTGATTGGCGGACGTAGACGTCAGTAAATTCAAACCGACGCGCGGACGATCGATCCAGCGACTAATGACTCCCAGCACGGCCTGTCTCGTTTCCGTGGGATCGGATCGGCGATACTGAGTGACGAACTTCAAAATCTCATTTGTTCCGATGCGCGACCGCTGACTTCGTAACCGCTGCCAGTGGTCTACCGCTTCCAGTTCTTCACTTAGCGTCAGCTGCAAGTCGTCGAAGCTATTGATTTCGTCGCTGACACGTTGCAGCAGTTCGCTTCCGGCGCTGTCTGTACTGAAGCTGATGATTTCATAAGCCGTTACCAGCAATCGCACCCATTCTTCTGTCTGATCGAGTCCGAATAGTGGTCGAACGGCTTCCAGTTCTTCGCTGAGCACCGTCCATGAACCGCGTCGCCCGATTCCATCCCACCGGACTTTAAGATATCGCGACCGTAACTCGGGACGCGAGATGTAAGTCACAAAATTACGCGTCATTGCATCAACGCAGGCAGCACTGTCCTGCCGCAATTCTGCCATCAATAATTCCGCGAACCGAGTGTCCTGGGGGTATCGCTCCTGACCGCAGAGTAACCATGCGATTCGATTCTCATGATACTCAATCAGTGGGCTTAGTCGCTGCATCCAGTACAGCATCAAAAAGACGTCGGCGTCGGCCTGTTGAGTTTCAGAGATTCGCTTGACCGCGTAAAAAGGTTCCGGACCGGGGGCCTGTACGAAATCGTCCCACGATTGTTCCGTCGCCGTTTTTTCTAACGTGTCGCTTTTCGGTGTGGCGAAAGGCTTGTTGGTCACCGCATTCTGAAAATCGAAGAAGACGCCATCTGTTCCGGCAGGAAGCGAATTTTTTCCTCGGCCGTCAACAATGCTCAGGGCGACTTCGTAGGCTTCGTGCAACTTTTGAAATTGCTCCGGATGCGTTTCCGGCCGAAACCTGCGGATCAGTCGCGAGTAAGCTCGACGAACATCCGTCCGTTCTGCGGTTCTTGCTACCCCGATAATTTGAAACGGATCGCGCGGCCATTCGCTGACATTTTCTGACAGGTGATCGCTAATTGCTTTGCCCCGTCTTCGAAGAAAAGACGGACGATCCGCCCGACGGCAAGTCACCGAAATCAGACGTTCCGTCAGTCGCTGTCGAGCGTTTTGTGGACGGGCCGTCAAAGATGCTCTTCGGCTTTCCGTTTCGCAGGTACTCTTTTGTCACATCCGGCAGCGGATCAAGGTTCATTCTACTTAGCGCGTCGTCGCTTTGTTGTGGCGCCTGTCGATCAAAGAGTCGTTCCGCGGTTCGTGGCGAAAGGTTCTTCAAAGACCGCGATGCGGTATCCGGATCTGTGACTTCTTCCGCGTCGAAAGACGATGCTTCCTTCGGAGATGTTAATGCTTCACCGGTCCGCCGCAGTTCGGCCAGCGATTCAAGAGCATCCCTGACGTCAGGTGACAGCTGAGATTGCTCAAGGATTCTATCCAACGCATCCGAATCCAGGATCGTTCCATTTTCACGTCTGATATCAATCAGCAGTCTCAGTAGTTCGTGTTGCGGTGGCTGTGAAAACGGCGGAACCGCGGAATTGCCGAATCGCGGCGAAACGTAAGTCGACGGCTTTAGCGTGTTCGTCTGTTTCGAACGGAGCGACGCTGCCTGGCTTCTGTAGCCTGTTTGGTAACTCGGTGGTGAATTCTGATTCGATCCTCCGGAGATTGCGGCCAGCGCACCGGAAATCATCAGGATCAAAAACAGCAGATTCATCGAGCCCCAGGATGATTGCGGTGTTCCTGCCGCTCGCCGACTGAGTTCACTTTGAATGCGTGGCTGCCGGAGCCGCGTTTTCGGTTTTCGAGATCGATCACGAACCCTGGTGACCAGCGTTGATTTTGACAGGATTCCCTGCATTCCGGAAATGCGGTTCAGGACGGCGACACCATTCAGAAACCGTGCCGTGTCATGCGTTGAGCCACATATCGAACGGCACCGCAGTCGGGTTTCCCGGCTGGCATCCCCTAGTGTCAAACAGAACAACCGGCAGATGGTGACTGCAATTTCGTGATCGCCGGCCTGCAAATCGTCCAGTGCTGTCGATGACAGCTTGATGCCAGCTTGCAACCTATCCAAACGCCACTTGAGATGTGGAAAGGTCACTGCGTCTTCGCGAAGCTCTTTCAGGCGAGTCTGTCGGGCTGCTGGTGTAAGCAGGAAAAACTGCCGAGCGAATTCGTCGACAGCATGGCTCAGAACCAATTCCTCAAACCGCGGATGTTCCGCATCAGCTCCGACCATTGCATCCATCGCCTGTTGCCACAATTCCGGTGGAACGAACCGAGAATTGGTGAGACGTTCGATGACGAGTCTGTGACCGTCCTGTTTTGCATCACCGCCCAGAATTTCGGTCGCGCAGACGCGACGGCTATGGTTCAGTAAACTGATCTCCACGGATTGAGATGTTGTACGCTCCACAGTGTGGCCCAGTTCAGACGACAAAGGATTCGAATGAAACGTCACGGCGAAAATGAATGGAGTATTCACTTACAGCGGCGTTCTACAGACGTCTTCGCTTACAGTATATGACTGCACGGTACATCATACCAGGGGTGTTCAGAAGCAACTTCCGGTTTGTTTGGCGAGCGTAGTTTGTTTCGAGACAATTCCCTAGCGAGAATGCCAGCGCATAGTCGTTTGGGCCGAAAACAGTGTGCTATTCGGACCGCCCGGAATTTCAAACATGTTGAAAGTGTCGAAGCAGCGTGCGATACTCTCCGGGTTGTGTTTTTGGGAACAAGG
>CAYZYB010000802.1:0-3214 GCA_964481505.1 uncultured Planctomycetaceae bacterium
AGAGCGCTGCACTGGGGGTGCAGAGGTCGCAAGTTCAAATCTTGTCGTCCCGACTTATAAAACGTTGATTCTGGCGATCATGTGATGCGTCTAGTTTCTGTGAGTGCACGAAATAATGCACGATTCAGGAGCTAAACGATGGCACGCCAACCGAAACCGTTCTTCCGCAAGCAGACTCAAAGCTGGTACTTTTCGACCAACGGCAAACAACATCCGCTGGGCAAAGACCGAGAAGAGGCTTTCCGCGAGTTCCACGAACTTGTGGCGGATCAAACGAAGGTTTTCGCGGAGAACTTCACCCTCTACGAACTCGTTCAGTCCTATCTGGACTGGGTGGAAGCCAATCGCTCGCCGGCAACCGAAATTTTCGGTATCTCAAGAGCTTCATTGAAGCTCTCGGCAAACGTCTGAAGCCGACGAAGCTCATGCCGCCCACTGTGAAGAAATGGGCGACTTCACAACCAACATGGAACAGCACCTCGCAAAGCGAGGCGATTGGTGTCGTGCAACGAATGCTAAAGTGGGCCGTCGAAGAGGCGATTCTGGATACGAATCACATTCGAGGTCTCAAGAAGCCAGCTCGCAAGCGTCGTGACGTGGTGTACACCCCATCGCAGTGGGCCGAAATTCGCAATCACACGACTGGGCCGTTTGTAGACTTCATCTACTTTTTGTGGTCGACAGGCTGTCCCAGCCGAGAATCCAGCAGACTCTATCAACCGGGACGGCCGAGCTACTTTGGATGCGCTACTTTGCGATGAGTTCCCAGTGTTGGCCCAGCTGATGATTCATCGGTGCGGTGGTAATCGTTCCATCTTCGTCGGCAGTTAGGAACAGGTCGCCCCAGCGGCAGCAAATCTGATACGTGTTCTTCCCGGTTCGCTGCAATTGAAACTTCTGTGAGTTCCACTCGTTATTGAAGTCGGCGGTGACCGTCTTCTGCCATGTTCGATCGTCATCAAACTTCCCGTGCAAGCACTGTGTCCTGGCTGACGGATTGAACAAGTGAACCATGTTGCCATCGAACCGTTTCAATCTCCAAAGCGTTTGATCATCGACGTCGGCGGATAGACGAACGGGCTGCCACCCATTGTCGCTGGTGCGTGCGAGGTAATGATCAGTGCCAAGCGACTTGATTCGATAGATTCCGTCATCTGGCCACTGTGGGCTTTTGCGGAAATCAATTCCGTAGCGAAACTTTGCAGCTTCAAGATCAGGACTGTAGCGCAGAGCGTTGTGGATCCAGTCCTTCTTGTTCGGATTGCGATACTGGGCGAACGGGCCCCAGCTGATCCATGCCATCTTTCGCTCTTCGGCTCGCATCATGCAGTGCATTAGGTTTTTGTAATCAATGGGCATGTCGTTGTTGTTCGTCAGCGACAGGAACTCGGTGCAGATAATCGGAAACCCAGCTGCCCGAAGCTTTTGAGCGTGGTCCCACTGAATCGTGTTCATCAGAACGTTGTCGTAGCAGTGGAAGCCAACCGACGCGTTTGTGAAATCAACATCTTTGGTCGCGCTCTTAAGTTCATCGACCTTGAGCTGGGTTGCTGCGACGTGTGAGTACAAAATCTGGTGCGTCTGCGGGGCGAGTGACTTTACGTGTGCGTAGATTGCGGGCGTATGCTGTAGCGACGATTTGGGTTCCGGTTCGTTGGTGAGTTCATAAATGACGTGTTTGCGGTCTTTGTATCGTGGTGCGATGACGGACCAGAACGCCTTGGCTTTCTGCAACTCCACCGTCGTTTTGTACCGAATGTGCAGATTGACGATCGCATAGACGCCGCTGTCTTCGCACCAGTCAACCGCTTTGTCGATGACGTAGAGGTACTCGGTGCGATGTTTTTCGTCGCCTGCAATGTCGTACTTCCAGTCGCCCATCCACGCTCCAATACGCACGCAATTCAGATCGTGAGGTTCAAAGATCGACTGGAAATATTCCCGGTACTTCTCTTCGTTTTCGCGCATGTCCTCCACACCGTAGAGATCCATAAAGAAGCTTGCTCCGCGGAGAGGACGTCCGTCAGGCGCCACGAGCGTTCCATCGGCGACTTTCACGCGGGGCAGTTCATCGGCGCTGACGCAGATCACTAAGTTGAGGAAGAGCAGGACTGGTAGTAAGAACTTGTACATTTTTCTGGACTTGGTTAGAGGTGGCACGAAGGTTCCCGTCGTGAGCTGCGGTCCTCAGCTGGGACGGCTGAGCTACTATTTGGCAGAGAGTCCGGTGACAACGGTGCGGTACTTTGTCGGTGTTGTGTCGCGGAACTTCTTGAACGTGCGGTTGAATGTTGTCATCTCACCGAAGCCGCATTCGAGTGCGATCTGGGTGATCGGCATGCTTGTGCTGCCGAGTAACTCGCACGCACGGCTGATTCGCACGTCAGCGACGAACTCCTGAAACGTCATCCCGGTGTGTGACCTGAAGAATCGACTGAAGCCACTGCCGCTCATGTGGACAACGTTAGCAACCGTGTCTCGGCTCAGTTCTTCGTGAGCATGCTCAGTGATGAAGTCGCAGGCTCGGCGAAGACGTTCAACGTCCAGCTGTGCGGCGACGGGCTGGTAGCCGGTGCTGCAGATCGTCCGCGTATCGCGCGACTCGGACATCAGTTGCAGGATTTCCAACAGACCAATAATGCGTCGCAGTCCGGAATGATTGGCAAGCTGTTTGATCCGATCGACAAGGGTCTTTCGTAGTTCCCCGGTCGCCTGCAAACCTTGTGACGCTCGCGACAACAGCAGTCGAACGTCTCGTAGTTCCGGGCGGTTCAGCCAGTCGCTTCCAAGGACCGCCGCGTCAAAATGAACGACGGTCGCTGCAATGTTGCCTCGATCGCATTCGTCGTATCGCCAGACATGCGGAAGGTTGGAACCCAATAGAATGACTTCACCGGGCTCGATGGAGCAGAATCTATCGCCGATGAGACGCTGGCCTCGTCCTTGTTCGACGTGGCAGAGTTGCAGTTCGGGGTGGAAGTGCCACGAGCAGCCCGAGTAGCTTTCATCAATGTTGATGATGCGAACAGATTCGTCGGCTCGTGGTGGCGCGGCAAAAAGTTTAGGTGTGTGTTGCATGCGAATATGATAACACGAGTCATCGTAGATCGACGGTCTCCGTCGAGAATTGCACGCTTACAGCGAACAGTCGTCCTACGCTGACTACCGATCGCCTTGACGGTGCAACATAATGCCCGGCTCGATGCGCTCGAAG